>DASUGE010000062.1:0-10541 GCA_036274215.1 Polyangiaceae bacterium
CGTCTCGGCGCGCTCGTGCTCGAACGAAAGCTCACGCCGCGCGCGGCGGCGCGAAAGCTCGTGGAGCGCCTCGGCTGACCGTCGCGGCTCTGCTCAGCGCGAGCGCGGCGCCTGCACGAGCTCGATCAGCACGCCTTCGCCGCCCTGGGGCGCCTCCGCGTTGCCTTTCGGATGAATGAAGCACACGTCGTGGCCCGCCGCGCCGCGCCGGATGCCGCCCGGCGCGAAGCGCACGCCGCGCGCCGAGAGCCAGGCGTGCGCGGCCGCGAGGTCGTCGATCCAAAGCCCGATGTGATGCAGGGGAGGCTCGTCGACGCGCGGTCGCTCCCCCGCGCGGAGCGGCTGCATGAGATCGAGCTCGACGGCGTGCTCGCCCTCTCCCACGCGGAGGATCTCTTCGTCGACGTTCTCGCTGTCGCTCTGGAACGTGCAGATCGGCGCGATGCCGAGTAGCTCGACCCAGAGGTGGCGCAGGCGCCGGCGATCGGCCCCGCCCACCGCGATCTGTTGCACGCCGAGCACGCGAAACGGACGCGCGTCCGTCACGGAAAGCGTCCCTGAAGCCCAATGTTCAGGTCGAGCGACGCCGCCAGCGCGCGCACGACGCCCACCGTCAGGCCGCCCGTCGCGTACAAGCCGAAGTTCGGGTGAACGTCGAGCTGCGGGCCGGCCGCGAGATGGAACACGAGGTCCTTCTTGTATTCCGGGTCGATCGTCTGCCACGCGGCCGTGCCCTGGCCGTCCTCGAGCTCGAGCGCGACGGCGGGCTCGATGAAGATTTTGAAGGCCGCGTCGCTCATCGTGTAAAGACGCGCCCCGGCGCCTACGAGGAGGAGCGGGTTCGTATCCGAGTGATTGTCGGCGCCGAGGCCGAATCGCGCCCACGCGAAGGGCTCGAAGAAGTCGAAGACGCCGAAGCTGAGCCCCACATCGACGGAGAGGGGCGCGCCGTAGCCGCAGAACTTCTGCTGGTTGGTGGGTGTCGTCGTGGGCTTCGGCTCGGCGCAATAGGGTGAATTGGCGTAGCGCAGCACCATGCGATAGCCGACCACGATGCCGGCGCGTAGCCCGAGCTGCCCCGCGTGGCCGAAGGTCTGATCCTTGGACTTGGCGTCGTCCTTCTTGGCGTCGTCGTCGCCTCGTTCCGACTTCGCGCTCTTCTCGGCGCTCTCGTCGTCGGCGTCCTTCTTCGCGTCAGCGCTCTTCGCGTCGCTCTGTTCGTCGTCCGAGTCCGCCGCGCGGCAGGGTGCGGCGAGGCACGCGAGGGAGGCCGTAGCGGCCAGGGTCACGAGAGCCGAGCGAGCGGAGGGCGCCACGGCCGCTCACCCTACCTCATTTCAGAAAAGGCCGTGCAAAACCGAGCTCAGCCCCGCTAGCCCCGCGATCACGAGCACCGCCGTCCGCGTGTAGCCCGCGTCGAGCCAGCGCGAGGTCCAGCGCGAGAGGACGAAGCCGAGCGCAATGCCCGGCAAGAGCCCGAGCGCCAGGAGCGCTTCGCGCTCGCCGAGACGGCCAACGAGCACGAGCGCGACCATCGACATCATGGCGCCCACGAGAAAATAAGTTGCCAGCGTGGAACGCACGAGGGGTCCGCGCTCGTGCTGGTAGAACACGGCGACGGCCGGTCCACCGAGCGCCGCGGTCGTCCCCATCAGGCCGGAGATGAAACCGGCGATCGTCAAAAGCGGCGGCGTCCGGGCGAGTCGAACGCTACCGAGCGAGATCGCGACGGCGAGCAGCACGAGCACTCCAAGCCCCACCATGAGCGTGCGATCCCCGACCGACTTCAGCACGTAGGCCGCCGCCACCGTGCCGGGCACGCGCCCCGCGAGCACCCAGCCGAGCCCCCGCGCGTCCACGGCGTTTCGCTCGCGCCAGGCGGTGAGACTCAAGAGCAGCGTCACGGCGATGATCAGAGGCCCGGGCACGAGCCGAGCGTCCACCAGCGCGAGGATTGGCGACGACAAGAGCGCGAAGCCGAAGCCCGCGCTGCCCTGCAACGTGGCGCCGGTCATCACGATCGCCGAGGCAAGCGCCCACGAAGCCAAGGACCCGAAGCCGAGCACGGGCACGCTCTTAGCACGGCAGGTGCGTCAGGCGTGCTCGTCGAGGAACGCAGCGATCGCCTGCGTGACGGTCGCGTCTACCGCAGCCTGCGTGAGCCCGCGCAGAGCCAGGTCCCGCTTGCCGACGGCGAGCGAATGGTCGCCGCCCTCCACGACGTAGAGCGTGTTCGGTGCGCGCATGCGCGTGCGTACCGTGGCGAGCCGCTCGAGCGGGCACAGCTTGTCGCGCGTCCCCTGCACGAAAAGCACCGGCGTCTCGAGCTCGAGCAGCACGGCGTCGCGCACGTCGCCGCGCTGTCCGACGAGTGGGTAGCCGAGGCAGACGAGCGCGTCGGGCTTTTGCGCGAGCTTCACCGCGACGTGGCAGCCCATGCGCCCGCCCATGCTCTTGCCGACGAGCACGCGCTTGCCGGCGTGCCCCTGGCTCGCGCGTTCGAGCGCGGCCTCGTGCGCCGCGATCAGCACCGGCGCGCGATCGGGCGATTTTCGGCCCTCGAGCAGGTAGGGGTAATCGAAGGTCACGACGCGTCCGAGCGCCTCGAGCCGCCGCTTTTCTGCCTGCATCCACGGCGACGAGCTCGGAGCGCCGGCCCCGGGCGCCAAGAGCAAGAGCCGCGTCGCGCTCGCCATCGCGCCGTTGCTCGCTACGCCTAGCGTTTCGGAGTCGCCGCGACCGTCAACGTTCGCGCGCTGCCGGCTGCGGTCCAGTCGCGCTCCGCGCCGACGGCGAGGAACGTGAGCTCGACCGCCTTGCCGCCTGCCGAGGCGCTGATCGTGCTCTTGCCGTCCCAGTCCGAGGGGGCGGGGAAGCCGAGCTGCGTCTGTCCTTGGAGCGCGCGGAAGGCGTCGGGATCCGCGCGCAGCGCGAGGATGCCGGTGCCGGCGAGCAGGGCCACGACGCCGGCCGGAATGTGCGGCGCGATCACGACGCGCACGGCGCCGGAGAGCTCGGGAGCGCGGCGCGCGATCCAGCGCACGTCGTCGAGCGAGCCCAACACGAGGGCGCTCGGCTGCTCGGGCCGTCCGCGTTGCGCGAACACGGGCAACGTCTGGGCGCTGCGCCAGCCGTGAACGGGAGGTGCTTCGAGCGGCACGGCGCGCGAGCCTTCGCCCTCCTTCCCCTTGCCCTTCGTCTTGCGCACGATGAGCACGTCGTCCGTCGGGAGCGTGCGCGGGACCGTCACGCGGACCGGGCGCTTGAAGGAGCGGGGATCGCCCACGGTGCCGGTCGCGACGGCGAACGCCAGCGTTTCGGCCGACGCGATCACGGCTTTGGTGGGCGGCTGATCCGGCTCTGGATCGAACGTGCGCATCGAGATGCCGCCGGGCGCGGGTGGATACAGCTCTCCCGTGAGGAGCCGGGGATCCGCTTCGATCAAGCGCGCGCCCGTTGCGATCAAATCGACGAGCGCCCCCGACTGGGCGAGCACCTCGAGCGTCTGGCGCGACGAGGGGGCGACGAGGAAGTCGAGCCGCGGCGGCACGCGCTTGCTCTTGAGCAACGCCGCGGCCGCGAGCAGATCACGGAGCGACGCGCCCGAGTCGCCGCCCAGCACGACTTGCGTCACCGGGTTGCCCGCGAGCTCGCGCACTTGGCGCACGACGCCTTCTTCGTCGAGCACGAGCGGATCCACAGCCGACAGGTCGACGCTGATGGCGTCCTCGCACGGCGCGCCCGGATCCGGAGAGAGTCCACGGTGCGCCTTGGAGCGGCGCTGATCGCGGAGGTACACTTCGGTCTTCTCGTCGCTCACGAAGACGGCCGCGGCGGCGCCGAGCTGCGGCGCCATGGCGGAGAGCACGGCGCGCTCGGCAACCGAGAGCAGCCGCGCGCTCGGTCCCGCGAACTCGATGACCACCGGTGCGCCGTGCTCGGCGTCGACGCGATGCACGGCCTCGCGCAGGCCGCGGCGTAGAAGCTCGAGGCCTACGTCGCGCACGCAGACGAAGGGCCGGACCCGACCCGAGAGCAGCACCTGAATGCTGCGCGGACGGCGCACCCAGACGGTGCCCGTCGCGAGGGCCTCGGCGAGCTGCGCGGGAGGCGCGAGGAGCGCGAGCATGCCGGCGCCGCCCACGGAGGCGAGGCGCGGGTCGTCGGTGACGGCGAGCCGGGCGGGGCTGCCGAAGCGCTCGAGGTGCACGGCGGCGGGGAAGCCGATGCCGGGCCGGGCCAGGAGCAGACCGAGGCCGAGCGCGTCCCGGTAGGCGCGCTGACCGCTCGGGCTCGGCGTCTCGCCGGCGCGCGTGACGCAGCGCGCGTCGTAGGCGACGGCCACCTCGACCGCGAACTTGCGGCTGCCCGCCAAGAGCGCCTCGCTCAGCGCGCGCTCCGGCTCACGCGAAAGCACGACCTGGTCGATCTTCACGCGAAGAAGGTCGCTCGATAGGCTCGGATCCTCGGCGCGTCCGGCGAGGATCTTCTGGGTCATGGTGCGGGGCGGATCCCCTGCGCGCGCGCGCATTCGCTACGCTTCCTCGAAGCAATTTCGCGCCCGAAAAGCCGGGCGGGAGCGGGAAGGTAGCCGCTCGGCAAGAGCCGGGTCAAGGAGCGCTAGGACGGCCCCCAAGGACAGGCCATCGCCCAGCCATCGCGCGGCGGCAAGAGCCTCGGCGCGGCGGGTGCCGGCGTGCGCTTTTGGGGCCCCGCCTCAGAGAGAGGTCCTCGGGCCTCGGCGGGGAGTTGGCCCTTCGGCCGGTTCCCGGGCGGGGCTAGACGGAAAGCGCACGATTCGCGGAGATAATTCACGAAAGCGCCCAAAACCGGCTACGCTGGGGCGATGTTCAAGGAGGCCCTGCAGGGCGTCGTCGAAGGTACCGAGGGCGGGATCGCCGGACTTTTGATGGATTTCGAGGGGATCCCGCTCGAAAGCTTCACCCGCCCGGGTGCGTCCTTCGACATCGAGGTCGTCGGGGCCGAGGTGAGCGTGCTCGTGAAGGCCATCCAGCGGGCCAGCGAGATGCTCGAGGCCGGCCAGACGAGCGAGGTCGCTTTCCGCAGCGACAAAATGACGACCTTGATCCGGGTCATCAATCAGAGCTACTTCGTCGCGGTCGCGATGGAGCCCGAGGGCAACCTCGGCAAAAGCAGATTCCTGTTGCGCGTGCTCGCGCCCAAGCTGGCGCAAGAGCTCGCCACCTAGACCGACTCCGCCCCGGCTCGTTCGGCGGCGGACCTTTTCTGAAACCCTCATGCAGCTCACCCTCACACAGCTCGAGTCTCTTCTGCGCACGCTGGAAGCCGGCGGAGCGTCCGAGTTCGAGTACGAAGACGACAAGATCCGCCTCAAGATCGCGCTCCCGCGCGGAACGGTGGCCGCGGCGCCCGTCGCGCGCGCCGCGGCGCCGCTGGCGGCTGCCGTCGTGGAGACCAAGTCCGCGCCCGCGGCGGCGTTGGACCCCGCGCTCGTCGCGGTGACCTCGCCCTTCGTCGGCACCTTCTACCGAGCCGCGTCGCCCGAGTCCGCGAACTTCGTGGAGATCGGCAGCAGCGTGAAGAAGGGCCAGACGCTCTGCATCGTCGAAGCGATGAAGCTCATGAACGAGATCGAGTGCGAGCACGCCGGCACGGTCGTCGAAGTGCTCGTCGAGAACGGCAAGAGCGTTGAATACGGTCAAAAGCTGTTCACGATCCGCAAGGCTCCGTAGCCTCGATGTTCAAAAAGGTCCTGATCGCGAACCGGGGCGAGATCGCCATCCGCGTCATCCGTGCGTGCCGCGAGCTCGGCATCGCCACCGTCGCCGTGCACTCCGAGGCGGACAACGGCGCCCTGCACGTGCGTTTCGCCGACGAAGCGGTGTGCATCGGCCCGCCGCCCTCGGCACAGAGCTACCTCAACATTCCGGCGCTGATCAGCGCGGCGGAGATCACTGCCGCCGACGCGATTCACCCCGGCTACGGCTTCCTCTCGGAGAGCGTCGAGTTCGCGCGCATCGTCGAGGGCTGCAAGCTCGCCTTCATCGGTCCGAAGTCGGACGTGATGGCGCAATGGGGCGACAAGCTCCGCGCACGCGAGACGGCGCGCCGCTTCGGTTTGCCGCTGCTCGTGGGCAGCGAGGCGCTGCGCGACGCCGATCACGCCGAGTCCGAAGCCAAGCGCGTCGGCTTCCCGGTCATGATCAAGGCGCGCGGCGGCGGCGGCGGTCGCGGCATGCGCATCGTGCGCACGGTGGAGGAGGTGCGGCGCGCCTTCGAGTCCGCCACGGCCGAGGCGATGAACGCCTTCAAGAACCCCGAGCTCTACCTCGAGCGCTTCATCGAGCGGCCGCGCCACATCGAGTTCCAGGCGCTCGCCGACATGCACGGTCAGGTCTGGACGCTCGGCGAACGCGAGTGCTCGCTGCAGCGCAGGAACCAGAAGCTCATCGAGGAAGCACCGAGCCCGAACGTCACGGACGAGCTGCGCGACGAAATGTCGGGTCGGATCCGCACCGCGATCAAGGAGACCGGCTACACGTCGCTCGGAACGCTCGAGTTCCTGATGGACGACGACGGCAAGCTCTACTTCATGGAGATGAACACCCGGGTCCAGGTGGAGCATCCCGTGACGGAAATGACGACCGGCGTCGACCTCGTCGTCGAGCAGATCCGCGCTGCCGCTGGCGAGAAGCTCGAGATCCCGGACACGCGTCCCTGGCGCTTCCGCGGTGCCGCCATCGAGTGCCGCATCCAGGCCGAGGATCCGGTGACGTTCGCGCCGTGTCCGGGCCGCATCACCGAGTACCACCCGCCGGGCGGGATCGGGATCCGCGTCGATTCCGGCGTGTTCGGCGGCTGGAACGTGCCGCCCAACTACGACTCCTTGCTCGCCAAGGTGATCGCGCACGCTCCGACGCGCGAGCACGCGATCCGGCGCATGCGCCGCGCGCTCGACGAGTTCATCGTCGGCGGCATCCGCACCAACATCGACCTGCACAAGCGCTTGCTCGAGCTGCCGGAGGTGCTTGAGGGCCGCATGACGACGCGCACCGTCGAGCAGCTGATGGCGGGGTCCCGCCCCGCGCGCGGCTGAGAGCGGGCCGGCGCGCGCCTCGCGCCTGTCGCACGGGCGGCAACGCGACGAGCACGGTGACTACGCCGGCTTCGCGGCGCGTGCGGCGAAACGCAGCCGCACGGGTTTTCGCCCGACCTTTTCGGCCCGGAACGCGGAAGGGCAGGGGCCCGAAACGGGGCACGCGGCACACGCCGGCCGGAGCGCCGTGCAGATGCGGCGGCCGTGAAAAATGAGCACGTGCGCGATCGCGTCCCAGTCCTCGCGCGGAAAGCTGCGCATCAGGTCCTGCTCGATCTCGGGCGGCTCCGTGTGACGTGTCCAGCCGAGGCGCTGCGAAAGGCGCTGCACGTGCGTGTCGACCACGACGCCTTCGGGCGTTCCGAAGGCGACGCCCAGCACGACGTTCGCCGTCTTTCGCCCGACCCCGGGCAGCTTCACGAGCTCGGCGAGCGTCTTCGGCACCTCACCGCCGTGCTCTTCGACCAAGCGTTGCGAGAGCCCCACGATCGATTTCGTCTTCTGCCGAAAGAAGCCGAGCCGCCCGATCGCCTTCTCGACCTCGGCTGGATTCGCACGCGCGAGCAGCTCGGGCGTGGGCCAGCGCTTGAAGAGCCCCGGCGTCACCTGGTTCACCATCACGTCCGTGCTCTGAGCCGAGAGCACGGTCGCGACGATCAGCTCGAACGGCGAGGAGTGCGCGAGCTCGCAATGCGCGTCGGCGTGGTGCTTGCGGAGCACGCCGAACACGGCGCGGGCCTCGTCGGGTGAGACCTTGGTCTTGCCGCCGGGGCGCGGCTTGTCGGGCGCGGCCGGCGCCTTCCTCGGAGCCGTAGCGGCCTTCTTCGGAGCCGTAGCGGCCTTCTTCGGAGCCGTAGCGGCCTTCTTCGGAGTCATGGCGGCCTTCTTCGGAGCCATGGCGGCCTTCTTCGGAGCCGCGGCCGCCGCCGGCTTCCTTTTGGCTTTAGTTGGCTTCCGGCTCGCCATCGCCGCTCGCCCCGTTCGAGCCGTCCGGTTCGCTTGCGACCGCTTCCGTTGCGCCGTTTTCCTCGCCGATCGCCTCGGGCGGAATCGAGCCGCCGTCGAGCACCGCGGCGGCACGGCTCTCGCCGATCGGCTCGAAGGCGACGACGCGCTCGTCGTCGTCGATGCTCATGAGCTTCACGCCCTGGGCGTTGCGGCCCGTCTCGCGGACGCCGTCCACGGACGTGCGGATCGTCTGCCCGCGATCGGTGATGAGCATGATCTCGTCCTCGGGCTTGACGAGCGCGATGCCGACGACGGGGCCATTGCGATCGCTGCAGTCGATCAGGATGATGCCCTTGCCGCCGCGGTTCTGCGCGCGGAACTCGTCGAGCGCGGTGCGCTTGCCGTAACCGCGCTCGCACACGGCGAGTACCCAGGTGCGCTCGGGCTCGGTACGGGCGAGGCCCACGACCTCGTCACCGGACTCGAGCTCGATCGCCTTCACGCCGCCCGCGGGCCTGCCCATCGGGCGCACCTGCTGCTCGTGAAAGCGAATCGACTGGCCTTGCTTGGTGGCGATCAAAAACTCCTGGTTACCGTCCGTCATCGTGGCCGTGAGGAGCTGGTCGTCGTCCGCGATCTTGACGCCGATGATGCCTTTTTCCCGATAATTCTCGTATTCCGTGACCTCGGTCTTCTTGATCTGACCGCCGCGCGTGAGCGTGGTCACGAACAGGCCCGCCGTGAAGCCGGTCACGGGCGTGATGGCGGCGATCTTCTCGCCCTCGTCGAACTCGATGAAGTTGACGATGGCGCGGCCCTTCGCGCTGCGAGCGGCCTGCGGGATCTCGTAAACCTTCTTCACGTAGACCTTGCCGCGGTTCGAGAAGAAGAAGACGAAGCTGTGCGTCGACGCGATGAACAGCTGGTTCACGAAGTCGTCGTCGCGTGCCTCCATCCCGCGGTTGCCCTTGCCTCCGCGCTTCTGCGCCTTGTAGTCGGAGACGGCCGTGCGCTTGATGTACCCCTCGTGCGAGATGGTGACGACCATGTCCTCTTCTTGGATCAGGTCCTCCACCTGGATCTCGGCCTCGTCCTCGACGATCTCGGTCCGGCGGGCCTCGCCGTGCTTCTCCTTGACCTCTTCGAGCTCCTTCACGATGAGCGCGAGGAGGAGCTTCTCGTCGGCCAAAATTGCCTGCAAGCGCGCGATTTCCGTGCAGAGCTCGCCGTATTCCTGGGCGAGCTTCTCGCGCTCGAGACCCGTCAGGCGGGCCAAGCGCATCTCGAGGATCACCTTCGCCTGGCGCTCGCTCAGCCGGTAGTCCTTCTGCTTCGAGGCAGCCTGGATCTCCGCCTCGGGCCGCCCGGCGCGCCGCACGAACTCCTCGAGTCCCTTGAGCGGCAGCTCCATCAGACGGATCTTCGCCTCGTCCGGATCTTTCGACTCCCGGATCGTCTTCACGACGAGGTCGACCTCGGTCGTGGCCATGCCGAGACCTTCGACGATCTCGCGCTTGGCCTCCGCTTCGGTGAGCTCGAAGCGCGTGCGCCGGCTGACGACCTCGCGCCGGTGCCCGACGAAGCACTCGAGCGTCTGCTTGAGGTCGAGCACGGCCGGGCGCCCGTCGACGATCGACAGGTTGATGATGCCGAACGAGCTCTGCATGTCGGTCAGGCGGTAGAGCTGATTCAGCACCACCTGCGGGAATACGTCTTTTTTCAGCTCGAGCACGAGGCGCATGCCGTCGCGATCGCTCTCGTCCCTGGCCTCGCGAATGCCCTCGATGCGCTTGTCGCGCATGAGCTCGCCGATCTTCGCGTGCAGGCGCGCCTTGTTCACCTGATAGGGGAGCTCGGTGACGACGATCTGTTCACGGTCACCGCCCGCGATCTTCTCGACCGTCGTGCGCGAGCGCATGACGATCGAGCCGCGTCCGGTCTTGTACGCCTGGTAGATGCCGGCGCGGCCGTAGATCTGGCCCGCGGTCGGGAAGTCGGGCCCCTTGATGTGCTGCATCAGCTCGTCGACCGACGCATCCGGATTGTTGACGAGCACGATCGTCGCGTCGATCACCTCGTTCAGGTTGTGCGGCGGAATGTTCGTCGCCATGCCGACGGCGATGCCGCCGGTGCCGTTCACGAGCAGGTTCGGAAAGCGCGCGGGCAGCACGATCGGCTCGTCGCGCGAGCCGTCGAAATTCGGCTGAAAATCGACCGTTCCGCGCTCGATGTCGGCGAGCAGCTCCATCGCGATGCGAGCAAGGCGGCACTCGGTGTAACGGTAGGCAGCAGGCGGGTCGCCGTCGACGGAGCCGAAGTTGCCCTGCCCGTCGATGACCATGTGCCGCATGCTGAACGGCTGGGCCATGCGCACGAGCGCGTCGTACACGCTCGCGTCGCCGTGGGGGTGGAACGACCCGAGCACCTCGCCGACGACGAGCGCGCATTTGCGGTAGGACGTGGCCGGCGTCAGATTCAGGCCGCGCATCGCGTAGAGGATGCGGCGGTGAACCGG
>DASUGE010000063.1:0-2739 GCA_036274215.1 Polyangiaceae bacterium
CCACGGGCGACTCGTTCGAGCTCGTCGTGGCGGGGCGCAAGAGGAGGTCGAGATCGTGGGCGTGGAGTAGCGGACCGCGCGGCTCCGGGCGCGCGTGACGTCGGTGTCTCGATTTCCGGACCGGGATCTCGGATCTCGCACGGGTTCCGGCAAAGAACCCGCGAAAATCCCGCGAAACGAGCTGGCCCGCCGATTGCAATGAGCGTTGGCAGAGCGCGGAGCACCGGATCTCCGCGTCGCCCACTCCTCAACGAGCTCGCCGTTCAACCCTACGGCGAGCTCGTTGTCCTAACTCTTCAACGAGCTCGTCGTTCAACCCTACGGCGAGCTCGTTGCCTATTTTGTCGCCGTCGTGTGGCACTCGCCGCAGCCGAAGCCCGTCTTGGTCTCCGGGCTGTACTCGGGCTCGTGCAACAGCTTCGCCATCTCGGGCTTCACGTGCTCGAGCATGAACTTCGTCATCTCGGGCTTCTTCGAGGCCCACTCCTTGAACTTGGTCATGTCGGCGGGAAGCTGCGGCAGCTCGGGGTTCGGCATCGTGAAGGCCCCGGTCGTGGCTGCGGTGCCATGACAGGTCGTGCACTTCATGTCGGCGTACTTCTTCGCGTCGAAGGCGGTGAAGACCTCTTTCATCTTCGGCATCACCACTTCCTTCATGTACTTGCCGCGCTCCTCCTTCGTCATCTTGTCCCAGTCGAACGCTGCGGGCTCCGCGCCGGCTGCAGGAGCTTCGGCACTCGGTGCGGCAGCGGGGGCGGTCGGCGCCGGCTCCGCGGGGGCTGCGGGGGGAGCGCTCTCTCTGCCTGCACAAGACGAGAGGGCGAGCGCGAGCAAGGCGGGGACAAGCGTGAGCTTCATGGCTCAGTCACCTAAGGCAAGCCGCGGCCCTGGGCAAGACCCGCTCTTCAGGCCGGACCGAAGCGGATTTCGCGTTTGTCGAAATCCTCGGGCGTCGTCCCTGGGGCCGGCTCGAAGGTCGCCGCGAAGCGCTCGGCGACGGCGCTGATGGTGAGACTCGGGTTCACGCCGAGATTTCCGGGGATCACGCTGCCGTCGCAGACGTAAAGCCCGGGGTAACCGAAGACCTCGTGACGCGCGTCGATGACGCCCGTCTCGGCCGTGGGTGCGATCGCGCAGCCGCCGAGGATGTGCGCCGTGGCCGGCGTACGCAGGAGCACCTCGGAGGCGATGTTCTGGGGCTCGCCGTGGATCTCCTGCGCGAGGATCTGCGCCGCCTCTTGCGCGACGGGGAGGTAGCTCGGCACGGGCTTGTCCGTGGGCGCTCCCTGAAGGCGCGGGCGCCGCGTGAGCAGCGAGCGGCCGAGACCGAGCCGCAGGTGTTGGTCGATGCTCTGCATGACCAGCAAAATCACCGTGCTGCGCGCCCAATCGAAGACAGCCCAGAGCCGCAGGATGCTCAGGAAGCGTGTGACAATTCGCCACAGAAGCTTGAGCGGCCGCGTCAGCCACGAGCCGTCCGGCGTGAGCGGGATGCCCAGCAGCCGCATGGCGCCTGAGCCGCGCGGGTAGCGCACGCTTTCGATCTTCGTGAGCGAATTCGGGTGGAACGCGGCGCCGATCGCGATCCCCCGCGCGAGATCCCGGTGCGCGTCGAAGCTCGTCGCGCCGAGCAGGCTCTCGCCGTTCGTGCGCACGCGCTCGCCGAGGCGCGAGGAGAGGTGCGGCAGCGTGCGATGGACGTCGCGGTTCTTGAGCAAGAGCTCGACGGTGCCGAGCACTCCGGCTGCGACCACGACGCGCGCGGCCCGGAGCCGCATCCGCTTGCCTCCGAGCCATGCCGTCGACGACTCCGTCTCGACCTCGTAGCCGCCGTCCGTCGGAACGATGCGCGTCGCGCGCGTCTCCGGAAAGACGCGCGCGCCCCACTGCTCGGCGAAGTAGAGGTAATTCTTGTCGAGCGTGTTCTTGGCGCCAAAGCGGCAGCCGACCATGCAGCCCCCGCAGAGCGTGCAGCCGGTGCGCTCGGGCCCTGCCCCCGAGAAGTACGGATCCGGAACGGTGACGCCCGATTTGCCGAAATAGACGCCGACTTCCGTCGCGTGAAACGACGCTTCGGCACCCATGCGCGCGCTCACGCGGCGTAGCGCCTCTTCGCCTTCTTGGAGAGCCGGGTTCAGGGTGACGCCGAGCATGCGGCGCGCCGTCTCGTAGTGGGCGCCGAGCTCCGACTTCCATGCGACTGCCGTCCCCCACGACGGATCGTCGAACACCTCGTCCGAAGGGCGCATCAGCGTATTGGCGTACACGAGGCTGCCCCCGCCGACGCCCGACCCGTGCAGCACCATTACGCCCTTGAGCAACGTGATGCGCTGGATCCCGAAGCAGCGCAGGCGCGGCGCCCACAGGTACTTGAAGGCGTTCCAGTTCGTGCGCGGGAAATCGGCGGCGTCCCAGCGCTTCCCGAGCTCGAGGATGGCGACGCGGTAGCCTTTCTGAGCGAGACGCATCGCGCTCACGCTGCCGCCGAAGCCGCTGCCGATGACGACGAAGTCGAAGCTCCCCTCGAGCTCGGGCAGGCGCCTCGACATCGTTCGATTGTAGCTCGTCGGCAGGTTAGCCTGTGGGCGGAGGTACGACGTGCCGCGACCGAACTGGTTCTTGGCGTTCCCGGTCGAGGGTGCGTTCGTTCGCGAGCTGGGCGAGCCCCCGCCGCATTTTCGGCTCTTCCACCCGGACGACGTGCACCTCACGCTCGCGTTCTTGGGCGGCGCCGGCGAG
>DASUGE010000064.1:0-2305 GCA_036274215.1 Polyangiaceae bacterium
CAGGTCGCGAAGGCTATTCCCAGCGCGAGCAGCGCTATGCCTGCGATGCCGAGGGCGTGAGGCATGTGGACGTAAAGCGAGGAGCGTTGGTTCACCGAGCCTACGCCCAGACCAACGACCAGAGCGAAGGCGAGCGCGCGTGCGCTGCCCTTGCGCGCGGACGCCATGAGCGCGAAGGCGAGGGCGGCGTCGGCGCGTAGTCCGCGATCCCACAAGCCGAGCGCGACGAGTACCGCGGCTATGGGCGGGAGCTCGAGGGGGAGCGCAAATACCGCCGCTCCGGCGAGCGCGAGTGGCGCGGAGAGGCCGCTGAGTGACTGCTCGCGAAGGCTCGCGACGAGCAGCGTCGCGAGCACGAGGCCGGCGACGATGAAGGGGGCCGATTCGCGGACACATTCGGCGAGCGTGGGCGACGAGGTCGCCTCGGGTGCCGTGAGCCGAACGCGCGCGTTTCCGGCGCGCTCGTCGTGCTCGTGCTCGTGCTCGTGCTCGTGCTCGTGGGTGGCATGCTCGTGTGCGTGCGGTGTGTGCTCGTGATGGGGATGCGAAGGGCCGTCGTGGGCGTGACGGAGAGCGGGTGGGTCAGTTGGGGCGCGGAGGGATATCAGGCGAGCCGAAAGCGCCGTGCCCACCCAAAATAAAATCCCGAAACGAGGGCCTGCGATGGCCGTGCCGACGAGGGCGCCGTCGAAGCCGCGGGCATGGCCGGGGAGGACGCGGAGCCAGCGGCCAATGCCGTCCGTGCCGAGGCGTCCGACGAGGAGCGCGAGGGCCCAGCCGGCGACGAGCGCCGGTGCGCCGAGCAGGAGGAGCTCGAGGAGGACGCGGCTGAGCTCGCTGCGGAGCGCGACGAGATCGGCGTCGGCGCCGAGCATGCTGGTCGCGATGCCGACGGCAGCGGCGACGAGGTCGAGGGCGCGCGCTGCGGGCGTCGTCGGAAGGTCGCGGCCGAGGTCGTGCGTCACGACGTGCATGAGGAGCCCGGCGACGCCGGCGGCGATCCACGCGGACAGGGCGTGCACGAGGTGCTCGGGGACGGCGGTCGAGAGGATGACGCCACCGATGCTGGCGCCGGCGAGACCCGCGGCGCGACCGACGGCGGCGCGCGTTCCGGACAGAGAACGAAACGCGAGCGTGACGACGGCGACGAGCGGCACGGTGTGCACCGCGAGCGCGAGGAGCACGTCGGCGTGCGCGGCGGGTCCTCCCGGGAGCTCGCTGTAAGCACCGAGCCCGAGTCCGTCACCCACGTGGTGGACGACGAGCCCCGCGTAGCCAGCGCTGAGCGCGGCGTGCCCGCCATGGTCATGGTCCTGACAGCGCGAGCGGACGAGGATGCGTCCCCAGGCGGGGGCGACGCTCGTCGCCGCGAAGAGGAGCACAGCGGGCGCGCCGAGCTCGGCGAGCGCTTCGGGGAGCAGGTGCGTCAGCGCGACGGTGAGCGCGGCGGCGAAGGCGAACGTGCGGAGGGCCCCCACCCCAGGCGAGGTGCGGCTCGACCCCAGCCCGAGCAGCAACCCGAGCCCGACGGCTAGAGCGGCAACGAGGCTCGGGACCAGCACGGGGCGCCCCTCATAGCCGACCCGCCGCCCGGGAGCACCCCGCCCTAGAAACGCTCGCCCCCTTGACGGCGGGCATCATAAAGCTAGGTTGCGGGCCGCCGCACCGCGGAAACCGGAGAGGTGACCGAGTGGTCGAAGGTACCCGCTTGCTAAGCGGGCGTGGGTCAAAAGCCCACCGCGGGTTCGAATCCCGCCCTCTCCGCAAAGGTTCGCACTGGCTCGCAACGTCGCGACCGGGTGCGAAACCGTGCCGCGGGCGGGATTCGAACCGTGTTGGCCCAGCGCCGGGACACGCCGCGCGGTGAGCTGCGGTGCTCGCGGGTTCGCACCGATCGGCCCACTCACCGTGACATGACGTGCGGCGAGCTGCGGATCCGTACGGATCCGCACGGAGGTCCCGAGGAGCGCAGGCGGCATCGCCGCCGAGCACCGCAAGGAATCCCGCCGGTGACGTACTAACGAACGTCGTGCCCGGTCCTCGAGGCGCAAGGAATCCCGCCCTCTCGGCTCGCTCTCCTGTCCCCGCGGGAGCGGTTGCATTAATGGCATGGCTTGTGAAGGTGGCGCGTTCGCGCAGCTCGACGTATGACACGAGGCGACGAAAGTTGACGTGACTGCGACTATCGTGGACGCCACCAGTTTGGTGTTTGAGCGCATCGGAACTGCTACGACGCCTCCGCCATGTCACGTTCGTCCGTCGTAGTCTCAGCCTCCAGCACCAGCTGCTTGTTGACCCAAGCCTC
>DASUGE010000065.1:0-5222 GCA_036274215.1 Polyangiaceae bacterium
TGGCAGCCCCTCGGGTCGCGAGGCGTGAATGCGCGCCGCGCGGAACAAGAGGTCCTTCTTCGTGGCGACCGCGTCGGGCCCGAGCTCTCGCGCCGCGTCGACGAATGCGCCGGCGACGCGCTCGGGGGCGCCCTCGGCAGCCGACTCGAGCTGCATGGCGCAGCTCTCGTTGGAGGGCTCCGCCTTGAAGCGCTCGAGCAGCGCATCGACTTCCTCCCCCGACATGGGCGGGGCGATGCTCATCACGCGCTGCGCCTGTTCGAGGATCGTGAGCACGGCGCCCGCGTTGGGCGGCCGCTTGTCGGGATCCTTCTCGAGCAGCCGCTCGATGAGCTCGTCCATGTCCTGTGGCACGAAGCCCTTCGGCGCCAGCGTGCTCGGGAGCGCAGGTTCCCGGCTCAAATGGCCGAACGCGGCGTCGAGCGCCGACCCCTGGCCGAACGGCGGGCGACCCGTGACGAGATGGAAGGCGAGCGCTCCGAACGAGTAGACGTCGCTCTTCGGGTCCGCGTCGAGCCCGCGGATCTGCTCCGGCGCCGCCGTCCACGGCGACGCCATCGTCGAGTAGAGATCGCTGCGACCGGCTCCCGGTCGAGGCCGCGCGCGCAACCGATCGGCGCCGGCGTCGAGCAAGACCACGCGCAGCGCACCCTGCTGAGTGCGCAGCGAGACGACGTTCTCGAGTCGTAGGTCGCCGTGCGCGATGCGTCGCTCGTGCAGCGCGTTGAGCGCCTCGAGGACCGCGCGCAGGAGCGGGCGAGCATCGTTCGCGTGGAGCGGTCCCATCCGCCCGACGCGCGCGGCGAGCGTCTCCCCCTCGAGCAGCTCGTGCGCGACGTAGTGACGGCCGTCGACGGTCCCGGCTTCGAGACGCTGCGGCAGGAATTCGTGCTCGATCTCCGCGATCAGGCGATTCACGGTGAGGAAGCGATGCAGGCCGCGCCGGTCACGTGCGGCCTCGTGGCGCAGGATGCGCAAGCGGTACTCGACGCCGTCGCGCGTGGCCGCGTACACGATCGCGGAGCGCCCCTCTCCGAGCTTTCGCACCAAAGTGAAATGGCCGAAGTTCCAGTTCACCGGTAACTCGTCTTTGTGCGTGACGCCGGTGCTCCGGATGCGGAAGAGCTCCGCGTTGGCGTCCTGCCGCAGCGCGAGAACGGCGTCGCAGAGCGCTTCGACCGCGTCCTGCTCGGCGCAGTGCTCGGCGAGTGCCCCCGCGAAGGACGCCTTCGCTGCGGTGCCTCCGACCCGCTCGGGATCCAGTCCCAGCAGATCGCGGCTGATGTGGAGGAGTTCTTCGAGCTCGAAAGAGCGCTCGAGCTCGGCGCGCAGAAGGTCCGTCTCGATCATGGCTGAGGGTGTCCCGAGCCCGAGGTCCGCCCCGGGCAATTCGCCCGACCGGCCGCCGGGCGCACGCCAAAAACGTAGCCCGCCACCCGGCGGAAAGCCCCAAAATTCCTCCGCTCCGGTCCCTTGGCCAGGCGACTCCCGGCATGCGAGGGTGGGGCGCCGTGCAGTCCCTCGCTCACCTCGCTCAGCGTGTCTTGCCACTGGTCGTGACCGCCGGGGCGGCGATTGCCGTTCCCATCATGATCTTTTCACCCAGCGGTTTGTCCCGCCTGGGTGCACTGCGTCAGGAGCGCGCCCGCGCCGATGACGAGGTCGCCCGGCTCTCGCGCGAGATCGACCGGCTACGCGCCGAGGTGGCCCGCGTGAAGGAGGATCCCGCCTACGTCGAGCGTGCGGCGCGCGACGAGCTCGGCCTCCTGCGTCAGACCGAGGTCGTCTTCCAGTTCCGTCGCTGACGGGCGTACGGTTCAAAGGTAGGCTCGCTCCGGTGTCCGTCGAAGTCGTGCGCCTCCTCTTGCGCGTGGGGGCCTCGGAGGCAGAGGTCGAGGACGCGCTGAGCCGAGCCCTCGGCGCGGGGCAGTCCGTCGCGCGCGCGCTGGCCGAGAGCACGGAAGGCCTGAAAGCACGCTTCGATCGCGAGCTCGCCCGGATGGAGGCCCCGTCGATCGAGATGGTGCGGCCGGAGGCCGAGCAGCTGGCCTTGCTGCCGCCGGGCCTCGCGGATCGCCTGGGCGTCGTCCCGGTGCGACGCGACGCTCGCACCGGGCGGGTCGACGTCGCCGTTCTCGATCCGATCGACCCTCACCTCGCGAGCGAGCTCGAGTTCCACCTGGGCTCAAAGGTTCGGCTGTTGCGGGCCGAGCCCGAAGTGCTGCAAACGGCGCTTTCGGGTGCCGGAACGCCACGGACGCCGAGCGGGCCCCCACTCCCGCTCGTGCGCAAGGTCGGGACGGGCGAGCTGTCGCGGCCTTCGCTTTCGGCTCGCGCCCCCGAACCGACGCGAGCTTCGGACAGGCCCCTCGGTCCCGACGAGGTGGAGCCCGCCGACGCGCCGCCGCCTTCGGAGCCCGTGCTGAGCCTCTCGCGCCCGAAACCCTCCGTCGGCTCCCCCGCGACTCCGCGCCCCGCTCCCGCCCCCGCGCTCGAAGCCACTTCGGCGCCGCACGAGCCGCTGCTCCCGCTCGAGGAGGTGCGCGCCACGTTCGATCGCACGCGCACGCCAGATGACGTCGTGGCTGCCTTGTTGCTGGGTCTCGCGCCCGCGCAAGCCGTCGTGCTCGCGGTCCGCTCGAACGCCTACGTCGGCCGCGCCGGCAGCCCGGAGCTCTCGCAGGTCGCCGTTCGACAGGTCCAAATCCCGACCTCCCAACCGAGCGTCGTGCAGACCGCGACGCGCGCCGGCTTCTATCTCGGCGCGCTGCCGCACACGCCTCCGCACGACGCGCTGCGCTCGTTGTTCGGCGGCACGGAGGCGGAGATGTACGTCGTCGCCGTGACCGCGTCCGGTCACCCGAGCCTGGTGGTGCTCTGTGAGCCCACGGCGCTCGGGGGAAGCCTGGACGCGACGCGACGCTGCGATAATCTCGCGTCGCAGGCTGGCGCGGCGCTCGAGCGCATTCTCCTGAGCCGCAAGCGCGGCGGGTGAGCCTGCATGTCGAGCCCCGATCCGCGTGAGCGCTGGCGTGAGATAGCGCGCGCCGAGCTCCGCGGCGAGCCGAGCTCGCTCGATACCGACCTGCCCGAGGGCATCGCGGTCACGCCGCTCTACGTCGCCGCGGACGCGGACGGTGCGCCGGGGCAGGGCAGTGTGCCCGGTGAATTCCCCTTCGTGCGCGGCGCCCGCGCCACGATGTACGCCAAGCGGCCCTGGACGATTCGCCAGTATGCCGGCTTCTCCACGGCCGAAGCGAGCAACGCCTTCTACCGTCAGGCGCTCGCCGAGGGGCAGACGGGCCTCAGCGTCGCCTTCGACCTCGCTACGCACCGCGGCTACGACAGCGATCACCCGCGCGTGCGCGGCGACGTGGGCAAGGCGGGCGTCGCGATCGATTCGGTCGAGGACATGAAGCGGCTCTTTGCCGGCATTCCGCTCGATGCGGCGAGCGTCTCCATGACGATGAACGGCGCCGTGCTGCCCGTGCTCGCGGCGTTCATCGTCGCCGCCGAGGAGCAGGGCGTGCCGGCGAGCGCTCTTCAGGGGACGATTCAGAACGATATCTTGAAGGAGTTCTTGGTGCGGAACACCTTCGTGTATCCGCCTGCGCCGTCGCTTCGCATCGTGGCCGACGTGATCGAGCACCTCGCGCGGACCGCTCCGCGTTTCAACTCGCTCTCCATCTCCGGCTATCACATGCAGGAAGCCGGCGCGACGGCGGAGCTCGAGCTCGGCTACACGCTCGCCGACGGCCTCGAGTACGTGCGGGCGGGGCTCGCGCGGGGCCTGGACATCGACGCGTTCGCGCCGCGCCTGTCGTTCTTTTTCGGCATCGGGCAGGGGTTTTTCGTCGAAATTGCGAAGCTTCGCGCCGCGCGCTTTCTGTGGGCCACGCTCCTGCGCGAGCGCTTCGCGGCGAAGGACCCGCGCTCGCTCGTGCTCCGGACGCACTGCCAGACGTCGGGCGTCAGCCTCGCCGCGCAGGAGCCGCTCAACAACGTCGTTCGCACCACGATCGAAGCGCTCTCGGCCGTGCTCGGCGGAACACAGAGTCTGCACACGAACGCCTACGACGAGGCGCTCGCCTTGCCGAGCGACGCTGCCGCTCGCGTGGCGCGCGCGACGCAGCTCATCCTCGCGCACGAGATCGGCATCACCGACGTCGTCGATCCGCTCGGTGGCTCGTATTTCGTCGAAAGCCTGACGCGGGAGCTCGCGGCACGCGCCCGCGCCGTGCTCGACGAGGTCGAGGCCCAGGGCGGCATGGCACGCGCCATCGAATCCGGGCTCCCGCGGCGCCGTATCGAAGCGGCCGCCGCCCGGCGCCAGGCGCGCATCGACCGCGGGGAGGACCTCGTGATCGGCGTGAACGCCTACCGGCCGGAGCGCGAAGAGCCCGTGGAAGTGCGCTTCGTCGACCCGACCGAGGTCCGCGAGGCCCAAATCGCGCGCCTCGCAGCGCTGCGCGCCGGACGTGACGCGGAGCGCGTCGCGGGCGCGCTCGACGCGCTCCGCGCGGGTGCGGCGGGCGCGCAGAACCTGCTCGAGCTGTCGATCGTTGCCGTGCGCGCCCGCGCGACGGTCGGCGAGATCAGCGAAGCGCTTGCCGACGTGTTCGGTCGCTACGAAGCTAAGGCAGGAGTTCTCGGCGGCGTGTACGACAGCGAGCTCGGCGACGACGCGGCGTGGCAGGCGCAGAAGGCGCGCGTCGAGGCTTTTGCGCGCGGCACCGGGCGGAGGCCGCGCATCCTGATCGCCAAGCTCGGGCAGGATGGCCACGACCGCGGGCAGAAGGTCGTGGCTTCCGGGCTCGCCGACGCAGGGTTCGACGTCGACCTCGGTCCCCTCTTCACGACACCGGAAGAGGTGGCGCGCCAGGCCGTCGAGAGCGACGTGCACGTGATCGGGATCTCGTCGCAAGCGGGTGCGCACCTGGGGCTCGTGCCCGAGCTGATTGCGGCTTTGCGCGCCGCAGGCGGCGGCGACATCCGAGTCGTGTGCGGCGGCATCATTCCGCCGCGCGACCGTGACGCATTGACCGCGGCGGGCGTCGCCGCGGTATTCGGCCCGGGAGATCGCATCGTCGACATGGCCGAGCGCCTCCTCGACCTGCTCGAGCCCGGCGCGGCGACGTCCTCGCATGGCTGAGACCGGCGACGACCCACTCGCGCTCGCCGAGGCGCTCGCGCGTGGCGATCGGCGCGCGCTCGCCCGGGCT
>DASUGE010000066.1:0-9499 GCA_036274215.1 Polyangiaceae bacterium
ATACGACCTCGACTCCGGAAACTACATCCTCAACATCGTGGGTGGGGCCGGCTACTTCTTGAGCCCGTTTTTCGCGCTCGGTCTCGACGCGAGCTACACGCGCGCCGGCGGCGACGCCGACGCGACGCTCGTCGCCGTCGCGCCGTTCGCCAAGCTCGTGACGGGGCAAGAGCGCTTTCGCCCAGGGTTCTTCGCGGAGTTGAGCCCGGGCTGGGCCATGCTCGACGAGACCAAGGCGCAACACTTCCTACAGCTCAGCGGTTGGTTCGGAGCGCACGTGCCGCTCAGTCGCCACATCGCCTTCGCGTTCGGCCCGAGCACCATCTTCATCACGCCGTTCGATGGGAGGGGCGAAAACGTCGTGCTCATCGGCGTGCGCCTCGGCCTCTCGGCGTATTTGCCATGACTGCACGCGCGCCTTCCCCGAGCCGTCACCGCTTCGTGCCTCGAGCGCTCGGCGTGCTCGCGCTCGTCTTCGGCCTCACCCTGCCTGGCGCCGCGAGCGCGCAAGAATCGACGCCTGAGTACGGCAAGGGCATGATTGAGCTGCGGCTCCAGACCGCGAGCAATGCGACCTCGGGCGCTCTCGTCGCGTCGGAGTCGACGAACGGCGCCTACTACAGCTCGGTCTCCCAGGGGGTCGTGCTCCAGGCCGTCGTCGGGGGCGGATTCTTTCTATCGCCCGCGGTCGAGCTCGGCGCAGATTTCTCCGAGCTCTACTTTTTCTCCGACGAAGCGGACACGACGAGCCCCAGCGTGGTGGGACTCGCACCGTTCATCCGCATCGTGAGCGGCGTGAAGAGCTGGAGCCCCGGGATCTTCGTCGAGGCGAGCCCGGGTCTCTTCGCGTACCGAGCCGGGAACGAAAGCAACGGCGTGCTCGATTTGTCGCTCTGGGCGGGTGGCCATTTCCCGCTCGGCACGGCCCCGCTCGCGCTCGTGGTCGGACCAATCTTCTCGCGCATCGACAACGTGAAGGAGTTCGGCGAAGGCTCGTTCGTGCTCGGGCTCAGATTCGGGATGAGCCTGTACTTCCCGCGCAACAAGCCGCCCGGCGCCCAGCCGTAGTAGGGAGGTGTCCGCATGTACAAGCGGACCTTGCAGGCCACCCACCCGGACATGATGCGGGGCGCCGACGCCGCGGCACTCGCCGAACGCTACGTCGTGAAGGACCTGTTCGAGGCCGACGCCGTTTCGCTCACCTACGCGCACGTCGAGCGTTTCGTGGTCGGCGGCGCGCACCCGGTGACGCGCGCCGTGACGCTCCCGAAGCAGCAGCCGGGCGACGCGCCCTTTCTCGTGCGGCGCGAGCTCGGCATCGTCAACGTGGGGGGACCGGGCCGCGTGCGCGTCGACGGCACGACCTTCGAGCTCGCCCCGCGCGACGGCTTGTACGTGCCCATGGGCTCCGCCGACGTGACGTTCGAATCGGCCGCGGCGAGCGACCCCGCCAAGCTCTACCTCGTGAGCGTCCCGGCTCACGCGCGTTTCGAGGCCAAGAAGATTTCGATCGAGAAGGCAGTGCCGCTAAAGCGCGGCGCGCTCGAGACGTCGAATCAGCGCACCATCTACCAGTACATCGTGCCGGAAACGTGTCGTTCCGCGCAGCTCCTGCTCGGCCTCACGCTGCTCGAGCCCGGCAGCGTCTGGAACACGATGCCCCCGCACCTCCACGATCGGCGCTCCGAGGTGTACTTCTACTTCGGCCTCGGCGAGAACGACCGCGTCTTTCACTTCATGGGCGAGCCGGACGCCGTGCGTCACGTGATCCTCGCCAACGACGAGGCCGTGATCTCCCCGCCGTGGTCGATTCACATGGGCGCCGGCACGAAGAACTACGGCTTCATCTGGGCGATGGCCGGCGAGAACCAGGACTACACCGACATGAACGTCCTCGATCTGTGCCAGCTCCGCTGACCGGGCTCGCGGACGCGTAGAACCGCAGGAAAGTGCCGCGCCCGTTGCGTGGCACGATTGATCAAGATAGTAGCACGCGACTTTCGTGCGCTTCGCCCCTCCCCGCCCCGTCGCTCGCCTCGCTGCTTGCGCGCTCCTCGCCCACGGCGCCGCGCACGCCGAACCGGAGCCGGAGCCGCAAACCGTCGTCGTTCGAGCGAGAGCTCAGCCCGCGAGCGCGTCGGACACCGTGCTCGATCGCCGCGCGCTCGAGGCAACGCCGCACCGGAACGGCAGCGAGCTGCTCCGCGAGGTGCCCGGCGTCTTCGTCACGCAGCACGGCGGCGAGGGCAAGGCGCAGCAGCTCTTCTTCCGCGGCTTCGACGCCGAGCACGGCCAGGACCTCGAGATCTGGGCGGGCGGCGCCCCCGTCAACGAGGTCTCGAACATTCACGGGCAAGGCTACGCCGATCTCTACTTCCTGATCCCCGAGGTGGTGGAGGAGATCCACTCGCAGCCCGGCACGTACGATCCGCGCCAGGGCGACTTCGCGGTCGCGGGTAGCCTCGATTTCCGGCTCGGCATGAGCGAGCCCGGCATGACGCTCGCGGCGAGCGCAGGGAATTTCGGGACCCGGCGCTACTTGCTCGCCTACCACCCGAAAGACGCCGATTCGCAGACGTTCGGCGCGTTCGAGCTCTACTCGACGGACGGCTTCGGGCCCTCACGCGCGGCACAGCGCGCCTCGGCGATCGGACAGCTGGCGCACGATTTCGGCGGCGGCGTGCGAGGCCGCGTCCTCGCGACCGCGTACTCGGGGCACTTCGATGCGCCCGGCGTGCTTCGGCTCGACGACATCGAAGCGGGCCGCGTCGATCGGTTCGACACCTACGATTCGAAGCAGGGCGGCTCGTCCTCGCGCAGCTCGCTCGTGCTCGAGCTCGCGCGCGAGCGGGATCCCGAAAATCCGAACGGCGCCGGCGCACCCGACGGCTGGTCCATCGCGCCCTATCTCGTGCTCCGCTCGCTCCACCTGCGCTCGAATTTCACGGGTTACCTCGTGCACCCGACGACGGGTGACTCCATCCAGCAGATGAACGAGGCGACGACGGTCGGGGCGCGCGCCGCGTACCACCGCACGCTGGCGCTCGTCTCGTCCCACGACACGCTCGAAGTGGGCATCATGCTGCGCAGCGACTGGATTCGGCAGAACCAGCACTGGCTCTCGCTGCTCGACGACTCGATCACGGACAGCGCCGCGCACCCGGGCGTCGCCGCGACGATCCGCGCGACCGACGCGACAGGCTATTTTTCCGCGGCATTGCAGCTCTTACGCCGCTTGAGCTTGCGCGGCGGCCTGCGCGGCGACGGGCTCTTCGATCAGACCGAAGATACCGGCGGCGGAGCGAGCGGGCAGGTTCGCTCGGCGCAAGGCGCGCAGCTTTCGAAGCGGGCGACGCTCGACTGGGCGGCGTTCCACGGGTTCCACGCGCTCGCGAGCTACGGCGACGGGTTTCGCTCACCCCAGGCGCGAAGCCTCGCCGACGGCGAGACGACGCCGTTCACGCGTGTTGCCTCCATCGAAGCGGGCGTGCGCTACGCCGATCGCCAGCGCGTGAGCGCGTCCGCCGCCGTCTACCACACGCGCCTCAGCGATGACCTCGTGTTCGACCAGGGGACGGCACGCAACGAGCTCGTTCCGTCGACGGCGCGCACCGGCTTCGCGGCGACGCTCGCTGCGCGACCGACACCGTGGCTCCTCTCGAGCACATCGCTCACGACCGCCCGTGCCGTGTTCACGGCAAGCGGCGCAGGCTACACCGAAGGCGATTTGCTGCCCTACGTGCCCGAGCTCGTCGTACAGGCGGATGTCGCCGTCACGCCCGAGCTCGGCCGGCTCGGCGCGCACCCGGTGACCTCGAAGCTCGGCGCGGTGCTCACGTACCTCGGGCGGCGCCCCCTGCCCTACGCCGAGATGGGACACGACGTGCTCACCGTGGACACGACGCTGGCGCTGCGTTGGGGGCCGGTCGCCGCACGACTCGACGTCTACAATCTGCTCGACGCCGAGTACTACGACGGCGAATTCGTCTACGCGTCCTCGTGGAACGGCGCATCGTCCCTGGTTCCGTCGCGACACGTGACCGTGGGCGCGCCGCGGTCGTGGCTCTTCACGTTGGGGCTCTTCATCTAACGGTGCGCTCGATGACGACCTTCCGACCTTCCAATCACGCTCGGGCACGGACAAAGCGCTGGCTCATGGCTGCGACGGCAGGTGCAATCGGCCCCTTCGCGCTCGCGCTGCTCGTGCCCGCGCTCCAGGCGTGCGCGAACGACGGCACGGGCGGCAAGCGCGTCGTGTTGCACACGCGGCTCGAGCTCGCGTCCGAGGACCTCGCGAGCTTCGACAATGCGCTCGGCTGGCACGTGACGCTCGGGCGCGCCTTCGTTGCAACGGGGACCTTCGCCTACTTCGACGGCGTTCCACCGCTCATGGTGCTGCGAACGGCGCCCCCGCCGGGCAACGTGTTCACGGTCTCCGGTTGGCTCGGCGTCGGCGTGGCCCGCGCGCATCCGGGCCACTACACGGCGGGCAACGCGCTCGGTGAAATGACGCAGCCGTTCAGCGTCGATCTCCTCGACGGCACCGCAATGCTCGCGGACGGCGACGGCGTGACGGGGACCTACCGCTCGGCGCGCTTCAGCTTCGGCTCGCCACCGGTCGGGCCATTCGCGAAGGAGCTCGACGGACACGCGGTGCTCGTCGAAGGGAGTGCCGAGCTCGACGGCGCGGCGACACGCCATTTCCGCGCCTTCGCCGACACCGAGGAGCTCGCGAAGATCCAGCCGGAGGGCAACATCGACGGCTGCCAGTTCGACGAGGTCGCGATCGCCGACGACGGCACCGTGACCGTGCATATCGATCCGAGCTTTTGGTTCTACCTGGTCGACTTCAAGGAGCTCGAGCCGGGATCCGAGCACGAGCCGACCGAGCTCGAGCCCGGCTCCCAGCCACGGCTCGCCTTCGCGCAAGGCCTCGCGCAGCTCGCGGCGTACCAGTTTTCGTACTCGAAATAGGGACTCGATGCTGATGTCGAATGGCGTGCCGCCCGGGAGCCGCCGGTATTCACTCTTGCTCGCCACGTCGCTCGCTAGCCTTGCTGCGCTCGGCTGCAGCGACACCGGCGACCCGACCGGCAGTGGCGGCGAAGGGTCCGTTTCCTTCACGACCTGGGGCGAGGCGTACATCGAGGACGAGATCCCAGCGGATCTCGCCGGCGAAAACGGCTTCATCGACGGCTGGAGCGTGAAATACGAGCACTTTCTCGTGAACTTCGCGAACATCGCGGTCGCGGATCAGAAGGGCGCCGTCGCGGTCAGGATGCCGGGCATGAAGCTCTTCGACAATCACGTGCCCTCGGTGAAGTCGATCGTCGATTTCGACGCGATCCCAGCCAAAGCGTACACCGAGGTCAGCTACGAGATCGTCCCGCCCGCGCCGCACGGCGACGTCGGGCCCGATGTCGACGAGGAGCTACGTCAGAAGATGATCGACGAAGGCTACTCGGTCTACGTGGACGCGACCGCCACGCGCGACGGCGAAGCGCGCCACTACGCTTGGGGCTTCCCGATTGCGACGCGCTACGAGAACTGCCACTCCGAGCAGGGCGGGCGCGACGAGAAAGGGTTCGTCATCCGAAACAATGCGACCATCGAGGTGCAGCTGACGACGCACGGCGATCACCTCTACTACGATCGCCTGCAATCCTCGCCGAACCCCAGCGTCCGGACCGCGCTCCGCTTCGACGCGATCGCTCTGGCGGATGCCGACGGCGACGGGGAGCTGCAGCTCGACGAGCTCGACGGCGTCAGTATGGCGAAGCTCGTCGGGACCTATGATTTGTCTGGATTCAAGGCGGCGACGCTCAAAGACTTCGTGACCCACCTCGCGCGCACCGTCGGCCATTTCCGCGGGGAAGGTGAGTGCGACGTCACGGGACTCTAGATGTTCGTCTCGCGCCCGCGTCGCCGAGGTCAGCGCCTCCGGCGTCAGGGGAAACCGGGAACCCGTCCCAGCCCGAGACACTCCATTTGCTGGGTTTGCGCCCCTAAACTCGAGTATTCGGTTACCCGTATCGACAGAGTCCTTCTTGGCCATGTCTTCGCCGCAGAAAAGCCCTCAAAATCTCACCCTCCACGTGCTGGTGGTCGAGAGCGAGCCGGCCGAGGTCAGCCGGACTGCCGCGCGCCTGCTCGCCGAAGGAGTGGATGTAAGCACTTGTCGCACCCCGTACGGCCTCGCCGAGCGTGTCGCTCGCATCCAGCCCGACGTGGTCCTGATGGATGTGCTCATGGGCGGGCTCGACACGAAGGAGCTCGCCCAGCTCGCCGCGATCTGCACCGGCGGTAAGCCGGCTCTCGTCGTGCACACCAAGATGCTGAAGGCGATGCTCCGCCGCGTCGTCGACCCACGCGCCGTCTACGGTTTCATTCCGAAGGGCGACGACGACGACGCTTTCGCGCGCGCGTTTCGCGACGTCTGCGATCGCATCGTGTCCGACATGCCGACGGCCGTTTTCATCCCGCGCCTCGTCGGCGTGATGAGCGGCACCTACGCCATGAGCCCGACCGCCGCTCCGACGGCGAAGTCGGCGCGAAAGTAGCGCGCCGAGCTGTTCGTCCCGCTCGACGCGTTCCCCTCTTCCCACGCGCGCGACGTTTCCCGAACATAAGTCAGGGAGACGGCGCTGTCGCCGCGAGCAGCCGGCGGCGCCGTACTCTCCGGCGCCATTCGTGGATCGCCGCCGCCACGAGCAGCCAAATCAGCGGCTCCACTTGGTAGCGGTAGCGCGCCGATTCGCCGATCGTAAAAAGAGCGCTCGTGAGCGCCACGTAGCCGAGCTGGACGAGCGCGAAGGCGAGCACCGCCGCACGCGCGCGAAGATGCCTGACGCGACTCCGAACCGTCGCGCGGAGCCGGGCGAGCGGTAGCACGAGGAAGAGCGGCAAAAACACGTAGAGCCCCACGGGCTTCGCGAACAGCCGGTGCACGGCGCCGTTGTAGAAGTCCGCGTACGCACCGACGACGCGATCGTGATTGGCGTGAGGCGAGTCGGGACGCTTGTCGTGGGGGTGCCACTCGGTGGTCGGGCCGAAGAACTGCTCGAGCCCGAGCAGCACGGTCGAGGCATAAGCGCGCGGGCGGAGCGCCAGGTACGCGAGCGCGTCGTCGCGCCGCCGCTTCATCACGTCGATCATCAGGGGATGGTTGAAGTTCGGCGAGTGAAAGGTCGGTCGCTCGAGGCGGTCGAGCACAGGCGAACGGCCGTCCTCGCGCGCGGGGAAATACGGCAGGTAGGCGGCGGGCCCGGAGTAGACGTGAAGCCCGGCGAGCGGCGAGAGCTTGCCCTCTGCGATCCAGGCCGCGCGAGCCTCGGGCGTGAGCCGATCGACGGTGACGTGCGTCAAGTTGCCGCCCGCCGCGGAGGTGGCGCCGAACACGCCGAACAGCGCCCAATTCTTGAGGTAGAGCGACAGCAGCAGCAGCGCCGCGGGGGCGGCTGCGACGAGCACCGGGCGGCGACTCGTGCCCGGCACGAAATGGAGCGCCAGAGCGAGCATGCCGGCGAACCAGACGAGGTGAAACGAGCTCCGAAACCAGCCGATCACGGCGCATGCCGCGAAGAACCCGAGGAGCGCGCGCGAGCGGGGG
Source organism: Polyangiaceae bacterium (assembly GCA_036274215.1). Classification (GTDB taxonomy): domain Bacteria; phylum Myxococcota_A; class Polyangia; order Polyangiales; family Polyangiaceae; genus PMG-095. Next base: position 7,610 of record DASUGE010000066.1, read on the forward strand.
CGCTTCACCGCCGCGTGGAGCAGAGCCCCGGCGAGCGTGAGCAGTGCCGCAACGAGGTGCTCGTAGAGAAAAACGTGCTCGAGGTAGATCGACTGCGGAACGATCGAAAACACGAGCGCGAGGCCAAACGCCGGGCGTCCGCGCACACCGACCGCGCGCGCAAGGTAGAGGAGCGAGTTCACGAGCACGAGCCCGAGCGACCAAAACGCAAGCTCCGCGACGAGCCAGGCGTGCGAACCGCCGAGCAGGAGCGCCATCGACGCGAGGACGTTCATCCCGGGCGGGTAAGCGTGAAAATAGTAGACGCAGTCGAAGGGACGCCCCACGAGGTCCACCGGATCGCTCAGGAACATCCAGTTGAGGTCGAAGTCGTAGCGGAGCCCGCACGCAGCCAAGAGGAGCCGCACGACCAAGTACGCGACCGAAAGCAGCACGTGCTCGCGCGGCAGGATCCGCCCGGCTATCGTCACGGGCCGACGATAGCCCGAGGGCGCCGCGCACCCGTAACGCTACTTCACGTCGACGTAGAAATCCTTGCTCTCGAGGTTCGTGATCGGTCCCGACCAGATCTCGAAGCCGACCGCGACGGCATTCACCTGGGTTCCCGTGATGGTGAGGTTCCGCATCTGAGCGTCGCGGATGAAGTCCATCACGTCGAACTCGAGCTCCGTGCTGTCCATGCCCTCTTGCCGGACCCAGTTGATGATGGGTCGGTTATTGACCGTGCCGCTCCAGATGTCCCAGACACCGGGCACGTTCGCGACCGTGATGCCCGTGAACATCGACTTCGAGCCGGCGGGCTGCTCGCCCGGCGGATCGCGGAGCCAGACCATGAGGTACATGCCGAAGCCCGTCGAGGTGCCGAGCCAGATGTCGTACGCGGCGTTGTAGGGGCCGGTGTTGCCGTTCGCGGCCCAGCGCCAACCCGTCTTGAGCGACGTGATCTGATCGATCGGTTTGGGCAAGCCGCAGGCGGGAACTTGCTGCACCGAGTACTTTCCGCAGAAGACGCTCGGGTAGGATGCGGGCTGACCGCCCGAGCCGCGCGAGCCCTCCATCGCTTCGACGATGAAGGAGGTGCCGTTCCAGGAGACCGTGTGGCTCGTGAAGCCCGGACCCCAGCCGTTCGTGATGAGCTCGTAAGGCACGCCGTTGCGGCCGACCTCGGTGGTCTCGTACTGCTCCATCGAGCGGCCCATGCCGGTCATCATGCCGCTGCCGAGGCCGTCGCCGCCCGTGGTGCTGCCGGCTGCTCCCGCCGCACCCGCCGCTGCGCCGGCACCCCCACCCGAGCCAAGCCCCGCCGCGCCCGCCGGACCGGAGCCGCTCGCGCCTGCTGAACCCGAGCCACTGGCGCCCGCTGTCGAGCCGCCTGCCGCGCTGCCGCCCGCGCCGGTTCCGCCGGTCGCGCTACCGCCCGTGCCGGTTCCGCCATTCGTGGGCGGTGCGCCGCCCGTCGTCGCGCCCGTGCCGCCTTGGCCGCCCGGTTGCGCGCTACCGCCGTTCGCCACGGCGCCCGCGCCGGACGAGCCGCCCGAAGAGGTGCCGCTCGTCGCGCCCTGGCTACTGCCGCCGTCGTCGTCGTCTCCCGCGGCGTTTCCGCTGGAGCAGGCTGCGGCGAGCAGGGCGGTGGTCGAGAGGCAGACGAGGGCGAGACGAAGGTTCAAAGCGGCGACTCCTAGCAAAGAAAAGCGCCGCGCGGCGCCCTGGAACCGGTACCAGTTCGTACCACGCCCTAGTCATCGCGCAATCGGATTCGAGGGAAATTCTCGCGGATTTATGCTCGAATTTCAGTCGCGCCCAAGCCTTCCGTCAGGACTGCTGCGCCGCTTGGGTTAGAACGCTCGTCGTGCCCGTCCTGCTCTCCGCTCGTGGCCTCTCGCATGCCTT
>DASUGE010000067.1:0-11453 GCA_036274215.1 Polyangiaceae bacterium
TTCGAGCAGGAACGAGCCGCCTTCCGCGCGGGAGCGCAGAGCCTGGTAGGCGCCGACCGGCGTCAACCCATCGACCACGAGCGTTTTCCGAAACATCGCCCTTGAAACCTAGCGGGGACTCCCGGCCGGATAAAGCGTGCCTGGGTTGTCGCGTGGTGCCGGCTGCAGGGTCGACGGCTGCCAGGGCGTGGGGTGCCTCGCGCCGGTGAGGTGATTCCGACGCTTTTCTTTGTGTTCGTTTTCGGGGCCCGGGCCCCGAAAACGGCGTTCCGAAAACTCGACTCGTTTGTCCATGAGCTCGTTCCTCAAGGAACCTCTCGGGGATCCTGGTGCGTCCGAGCCGCGCTGTCCACCGCCACCCCCGGGAGTCGAAAAGTAATGTAGCCTCGCGCGCGATCGGCATGGCCACGGGCTCCCTCTCTTCCAGCGCACCACTCGCAGCATTCATCGAACCTTTCATCGAAGGGCGGCGCGCGCTCGTGTTCGGCAGCGCGCTCGCGACGACCCCGCGCCTCTTGCTCGAGCGCGGCGCGCGCCTCGTGCACGTGTGCGATCCGGCGCCGCTACGCGTGGCCGAAGCCGTGGAGCGGGCCGCCGCGCCGGGGCTCTCCTTCTCGACGTTCAGCGACGAGGTGCTCGCCTCGCGCGACGGCAGCTTCGACTGCGTGCTCGTGGAGAATCTCGGTGCCTTCGACGCGCGCGCCGTCGTGGCCCGTGCGCGGCGGCTGCTCGCGCCGCGCGGCGTCGCGCTGTTCGTCACGCCGAACCGGGAAGCTACGACGCCGCTCCTGCCGCCACCCGAACCGAGCGCGGCGCCGCTCGACTACTACGCGCTCTACGACCTCGTCGCGGGCGAGTTCGAGCACGTGCGCATGCTCGGGCAAGCGCCGTTCGTGGGCTACGCCGTCGTCGACTTCGCGCCCGAAGCGGCGCCGGAGCCACTCATCGACAGCGAGTTCATCCCGCGCGGGAGCGAGGAGCCGGAGCTCTTCGTCGCGCTTGCGTCGCGCCATCGCACGGGGCTCGCGGGCTACGCCGTCGTTCAGCTGCCCTTGCATCGGGTGCTGTCCGGCAGCGCCGTGAGCCCGCGCGCGGCCCTGCCGGCGCAGGAGGTCTTGTCGGTCGATCTCGCCCGCAAGCTCAAGCAACAGGAGAGCTGGATCGCGGAGCTCGAGTCGCGCGCCGAGACCGCGGACGAGCGCGCGGATCAGGCGGAGGAAGAGCTCGAGCGCCTGCGCGCCGAGCTCGCCCGAAAAGGTCACGAGGCGCCGCGACTGGCGCCGCCGCCGCCGCCCCCGCCGGTCGCACCCGTGTTCATGCCCGATCCCGCCCGTGAACGCGCTCTCGCGGAGGAGCGGCAGCGCCGCCTCGAGCTCGAGCAAGAGAACGCACGCCTGCGCGAGCTCGAGCCGGCCGCGCAGAAGCTCCGCGAGCTCGAGGCGCGGTTGGCTCGACGCGACGCGAGCACGAGTGAGCTCGAAGCGCGCGCCACGACGCACACGACGCGCCTCGCCGAGCGCGACGCCCGCGTGAGCGAGCTCGAGCGCACCCTTGCCGAACGCACCGCCCGCGTTGCCGAGCTCGAGCGCACCGTCGCCGAACGCACCGCTCGCGTTGCCGAGCTCGAGCGCACCGTCGCCGAGCGCACCGCCCGCGTTGCCGAGCTCGAGCGCACCCTTGCCGAGCGCACGGCTCGCGTTGCCGAGCTCGAGCGCGCGAGCGCGGAGCCCGACGGCACGGAGCTCGACGGCCTCGAACGACAGCTCGCCGAGCGCGGACGCGAGCTGCGGCGTCTCGAGCGCGAGCTCGCCGAAGCCGAGCGCGTGGGTCGGGAGCTCCTCACAGAGCTCGAGCGCCGGCGAAACGGCGGCGACCCCGACCTCGCCCAAAAACTCGATCTGCTCTCGAACCAGCTCGCCGCGAGCGAAGCCGACCGCCTCGCCCTCCTGTGGTCCGCCGCCATCGCGCGGCCCCCCCATTGACAGCCCGGCTGAACGCCTTACCTTGCGCGGCGTCGTGTCCTTACCGGCTGCCCGTCCATGAGCGAGAAGCGCGACTTCTACGAGGTCCTGTCCTGCGCCCGCGAAGCTTCGGCCGACGATATCCGCAAGGCCTACCGGCAGCTCGCGCTCAAATATCATCCGGATCGCAACCCCGGTAACGCGGAAGCGGAGATGCGCTTCAAGGAGGCGACGGAGGCCTACAGTGTGCTCTCCGACCCCGAGAAGCGGGTCCAATACGATCGCTTCGGCCACGCCGGCGTGAGCGGCGGGTTCGACTACAGCCAGGCCGGGGTCGGCGACATCCTGAGCCAATTCCAGGAGATGTTCTCCGACTTCTTCGGAGGTTTCGGCGGTCCGTCACAGGGCCAACGCAAGCGCAGCGGCCGCGGACAAGACATGCGCGTCCACGCCGGGCTCACGCTCGCGGAAGCGATGTCCGGCGGCAAGCACGAGGTCGTGATCAACGGTGAGGTCGCCTGCGACACCTGCTCGGGCTCCGGTGCAAAGGCGGGCACGAAGCCCGAAGCCTGCCCGCAGTGTCGCGGCACGGGCCAGGTGACGGCGCAGCGCGGCTTCATCATGTTCTCGTCGGCGTGCGCGCGCTGTCGCGGCACCGGCACCTTCATCGCAACGCCCTGCGAAACGTGCCGCGGGCGCGGCGCCGTCGAGCGGCAGCGCAAGGTGCTCGTCTCTTTCCCGCCCGGGATCGACACCGGGCACCGGTTGCGCGTCCCGGGCCAGGGCATGCCCGGGCGCAACGGTGCGGGCGATCTCTACGTCGACGTCGAGGTGGAAGCCGACGAGCAATTCGAACGGCACGGCGACGATCTCGCCCACCGCGTCGAGATCTCGTTCACGAGCGCCGCGCTCGGAACGGAGGTGGAGGTGGAGCTCCCCGACGAAACGCAGGTCACGGCGGAGATCCCCGCCGGCACCCAGCCGAGCAGCGTCGTCACCATACGCGGCCGCGGCGTCCCCCACGTCGACCGCAGCGGCCGCGGCGATCTGCACATCGTCGTCGGCGTGCAGGTGCCGAAGAAGCTCAGCAAGCACGCGAAGAAGCTGCTCGAGGAGCTCGAACAAGAGCTGGACAAAGACTCGGAGCGAGCCAGGGCTTAAGGGGGGCGGGAGCGAGTCAGAGTCAGGGGCAAGGTCAGAGCTAGGGGCAAGGTCAGAGTCAGGGTCAGGGTTACGTGAAGCGACGGGTGAGGGCGAGCAACGCGTCGAGTGTGGTGAGCCAGGGTGCCGACTCATCGGCGCTTTGTGCGAGAAACCGTTCGAGCTCCGGAAGCGCCGCGATCGCGCGATCGACGCGCGGATCGCTCCCCGCAGCGTAAGCCCCGAGCGTGATGAGATCGCGCTTCTCCTCGTACGCTGCGAGCAGGGCGCGCAGGCGTGCGGCGGCGCTCGCGTGCTCCGTTTTGGTCACTTGGGGCATCACGCGCGAGATCGAGCGCGTCACGTCGATGGCCGGATAGTGGCCGCGGGCCGCGATCGCGCGGTCGAGGACGATGTGGCCGTCGAGGATGCCGCGCACCTCGTCGGCGACCGGCTCGTCGAGATCGCCGCCCTCGACGAGCACCGTATACACGGCCGTGATGGCGCCGCGCTCACCCTGTCCGCTCCGCTCGAGCAAGCGCGGGAGCAGCGCGAACACGCTCGGCGGGTAGCCACGGCGCGCGGGGGGCTCACCCGCCGCGAGCCCGATCTCGCGCTGAGCGCGGGCGACGCGCGTCACGGAGTCGAGCAAGAGGAGCACGCTCTTGCCCTCGTCACGAAACCCTTCCGCGATCGTGGTCGCTACTTGGGCCGCGCGCAGGCGCTCGATCGGTTGCGCATCGCTCGTCGCGACGACGACGACCGACCGGCGTCGCCCTTCGTCGCCGAGCGAGCGCTCGAGAAACTCCGTCACCTCGCGCCCGCGTTCACCGACGAGCCCGACGACCACGACATCGGCCGACGCCCCGCGCGCGATCGAGCCGAGCAGCGTGCTCTTCCCCACGCCCGAGCCGGCGAAGAGTCCCACGCGCTGTCCGACGCCGAGCGTGAGCAGCGCGTCGACGGCGCGCACTCCCGTCACGAGCGGCTCGCGCACGGGCCGTCGCGCGAGCGCGGGCGGCGGATCGCGATCGACGGGTGCCCGGCGCGCGCACACGGGCGGCGGCAGTCCGTCGAGCGGGCGACCCAATCCATCGAGCACGCGTCCCATGAGCGCAGCCCCGACTCCGATCTCGAAGCGGCCCCCCGTCGCCTCCACCGCGTCGTCCGGCCCCACACCCGCGAGCTCGCCGAGCGGCAGCGCCAGCGCTTCCGCTTCGTGGAACCCGACGATCTCCGCGGTCAGCTCGCCCCCGGGACGCCGGACCCGCACGAGATCGCCCACGCGCGCCCCCGGCAGCACGACCCGCAGCAGGACCCCCGTCGCCGCCACGACTCGCCCCACCGGCCTGAGCGCAGGCGTCGCCGCCAGCTCCGCCCTGAGCGCCTCGAGGTCCACGCGGCGATCTTGGCCGTCCTCTCGGCGGGATGCCACGCTTTCGTCGTGCTCGTTCCCCGGATTGCCGCGCTCGGCTGCTTGTTGGCTCTCGGCTGCCACGCCTCCGTTCAGGCGGACGCAAAGGCCAATACCGACGGCGAAGCCGACGCGGAGCTCGACGCGGAAGTGCAGAAAGAACGCGCCGTCGCAGGAACGGAGGGCACCAAGCCCGACGCCCCGGCTACAACCGTGGCGGCCGCCGACTCGAAGAAGCCCCTGCTCGGAGCCCGCAGCGACCTCACCCTGGTGCCGGCCCAGATCGCGGGGCAGTGCTCCTGCCTGCGGGTCGCGCTCGGTCCGGCCAACCTCGGCGCTTTCCGCTGGGCGGCCGAAGCGCCCGCCGTGGACGACCAGACCCAACTCGCCTTGGCGCTCAGCTCCGAAGGCTCGGGCTGCAAGGACCCGAAGGGCAGCCAGGGAGCCTCCTATTGGGGCTATGGCCGCAAGGGGGACGACGTCGTCGTGTACATCGAGAACGGCGTCCAAGGGCGCCCCCTCGCCCAAGGGGCCATCATCCCGAAGCCCTTCGGCCAGGGACAGGTGTACGTCGCGCCAGCCAAAAAGGGCGTCATCTACGGCAAGGCCGCGGACGGGACCGGTCGCTGCAAGCTCGGCAACCCCGGCGTCACCCGAACAATTCCGGTGACGCCGGACGAGATGGGCGCGGGGACGGGCAGCCCGGCCGGCGACGCCACGTCCGACGAGGATCTGCTAACCGGCCGGTAAGCCTGGCGCCCCGCATAATCCCGCCTCGTTCTGAGAGCATCTTCGGGGATTTGTCGTATCATAGGGATAGGCGCGGCCGAGCTGAGCACCACCCCCCTCCCCCCCACCAAGTGCCCTCGGTCGCGCCGCTATCTTCTGTGCGCGACGCGCCACGAAGCGGCTCACCAGGCAAACGCTTCGGGTGAAGTTCGGTAGCCGGGGAAGATCGCGTCGAGTTTTTCGTATGTGTCGGACTCGAGGCGAAGGCCGAGGGCTCGCACCGACGACTCCAGCTGCTCGAGCGTGCGCGGCCCCACGATCGGCGCGGCCACGCCGGGGCGCGATAGCACCCAAGCCAACGCGACGTCCGCGGGCTCGTGCCCGAGCTCCGCACAGAGGGCGACGTACTGCTCGAGTCGAGCGGTGTGCTTCTCGCCAATTCGCTTGGCGAAGTCACTGTCGCGTCGACTCTTGCTCGAGCCTCCGCGTCGCCCCGAGCCCGCGAGCAGTCCGCCACCGATCGGGCTGTAAGGAACGAGGCCGATGCCGTAGCGCTCGCACGCGGGTTGGATCTCCGTCTCCACGAGCCGTGTGAGTAAATTGTACTTGCACTGCTCCGAGACGAGCCCAAAAAGGCCGGCGGCGCGCAAGCGCTCCGACGCTTCGGCGAGGTGCCAGCCCGCGAAGTTGGAAGACCCGACGTAGATGATCTTTCCTTGGTGGATCAACACGTCGAGCGCCTGCGCGATCTCTTCCCACGGCGTCACACGATCGACGTGATGCATCTGATAGAGATCGATCACGTCCGTCTTCAGGCGGCGCAGGCTCTCGTCGCACGCGCGACGGATGTGATACGCGGAGAGTCGCCCTTGGTTCGCGAGGACGCCCATCTCTCCATAGACTTTGGTGGCGAGCACGATGCGGTCGCGCCGGCCGCCCTGGGCGAGCCAGCGACCGACGATTTGCTCGGTGATGCCTTCGCCCTTCTTCCAACCGTAGACGTTCGCGGTATCGAAAAAGTTGAACCCGAGCTCGAGCGCGCGATCCATGATCGCGAACGAGTCGGCTTCGGACGTGTCGGGCCCGAAGTTCATGGTGCCGAGGCACAGCCGGCTCACTTTGAGGCCGCTTCTCCCGAGCTGCGTGAACGGCATCTCCTGCGTCATTCAGCCCTCCTAGCAGTCCCCTGCTCGTGTTCAACGGCGCGACGCGCGAAAGAGCCGGTAGTCGAAGCCCGTCGCCGAGCCGCCGTCGGACGTGAAGTAGAGCGTGCAGAGATCGGAGGAGAAGGCTGCGTCCGTTTCGCTCGTGAGGTCGGTGCTCACGTTGACGCCGGAGAGCGCGATCGCGGGAGCCACCGGCTGACCCGTCGAGGCGTTGAGCGGCGTGGCATAAAGGTCCGTGGCGCCACCGTCCAAGACCTGGCAGTCCGCAGCGAGTGACGGCGCCGCGACGACCAACAGTGAGCCACTGCCGCTGACCCACGGCGCATCGACGCTGAGCAAGCACGAGCCCGAGCCGAAGCGCACCTCGATGGACTGCGCCTCCGTCTTACCCAAGAGGCCGGTGTAGAGCGCGCGAGCGCCGGCGCGCGTGCTCATCCAATAGAAGCGCCCAGTCTGGGGCGCGAGCGCGACGCTGTAGTCATCGTAGCTGCCGGGCGTGAGCGGCAGCGGTGCATCCTCGATCATCGTGAGCGCGCCCTGGAAGAAGCGCGCGGCGCGGAGCGAGCGGCGGCCGCCCTCGTCCTTCTCGTCGAACAGCGCGTTCATGCCGGTAGCGTCGGGATCGTCGAAGTAGAAAAGACCCGAGCGTCCAAGCGTCGTGCCGGTGCCGAGCGGCGCGCCCGGCGGCATATCGATCGACGGCTCGTACCAAAGCTCCCCGCCGCTGTCCGAGCCGAGCGTGAAGAAGAGCGAGCCGTTCGCGTCGCCCGGCCGCGGGAAGCGCAAGGGACGATCCGGATGGTCGAGGATCGGCTCGGGTGTTCCGAGCTCGAGCTGCGACAAGTCCGAGCAGTCGAGACAGTCACCCGCACGGCAGTATTGTCCGGGTGCGCAAGCGCAGTCGCCGCTCGAGCCAGCGACGCCGGCGCCCGCCTCGCCGCCGAGCTCGCCGCCGCCCGTCGCGGCTCCCGCCGTGCCCGTCCCGCCACGACCCGCTCCCGCCGCGGCACCCGCCGAGCCGCCGCGACCGGCCGTGCCGCCCGCTTCGCCACTTTTGCCACCAGTGCCGCCGCTTCCGCCGGCACCGCCATGCGTAGCGCCCGCGCCGGCTCCGCCCGCCGGCGCCATGCCTCCTGCTCCGCCCCCGGTCTCGAACGACGGACCGGCGCAGGCGCCCACCAGGGCGATGAGCCCGGCGAGCAGCGCCACGAACGAGGGAGAGCGCATGCTCGCCGGAGTCTCCGGGAAACAGGACGATGACGCAACGACCAAGCGCGTGGCTCACGCTCGACCGCGGTTGACAGCCGCTCGGCTCTTCCCCGAGGATTCGGCGCCCTGAAGAACCAAGAAGTCACGCGCGCCGATTTCGAGCGCTATTTCCCCTACACCCCCGCGGCGCTGTGCGTGAAAGAGTGCGCGCGGCTGTCTGCGCTTCGCCGCTACGACGTGAAGGGACCGATCCTCGACGTGGGCTGCGGCGACGGGCTCTTCGCGAGCATCGCCTTCGAGGGCGCCGAGGTGTGGGGCATCGACATCGACGCCGACGAGGGCCGCTGGGCGGCCGCGAGCCAGGCCTATTCGCAAGTGATCCTCGGTGACGTGACGCGCGCGCACCTGCCCGCGGCGTTCTTCGAAACGTGCGTCGCCAATTGCTCGCTCGAGCACGTGCCGCGCATCGATCGCGCGCTCTCGAACATCGCGCGGAGCCTCGCGCCCGGCGGGCGCGCCTACCTGTTCGTCCCCAACAAGGATTGGGCGCGCGATCTGCTCTCCTATCGAACGCTGCGCGGAGTCGGCTTGAATTCGACGGCCGAGCTCCTGCGCTCGTCGGTCGACACCTTCTTCAAGCACCACCACTTGCACGATCGCGAGGAATGGCACGAGATCGTGACGGCGGCCGGGCTCGACGTCATCGCGATCGAGCCGGCGCTTTCGACGGGCACGACCGTCGCCTTCGAGCTCCTGCTCCTACCGTCGCTTGCGGGCTGGGCCAACAAGCACATGACGACGCGCTGGACGAACTTCCCGCCGGCGCGCCGGCTGATGGCTCGCCCCGTGCACGCCCTCGTGGAGCGCATTCTCGACGTCTCGAGCTCGAAGCGTTCGGCCGAGTTTTTGATCGTCGCCGAGCGACGCGCGTAGAGCGAACATGGGCGAGTCCGTCGATTACTTCGAGAACCACGCGCACAAGCTCACGTTTCCGTGGAGCCTCTACCACCGGCCCATCGTCGCCGCGCTCGGGGCAGCGTTCGGCGCGAGCCTCGGGCCCGACGTGCTCAACGTGGGCTCGGGGCCGTTCTTCGAGCTCTCGGAGATCGATGCGTCGGAGCGCCGCATCACGATCTGCGACATCGACGCGCGCGCGGTCGAAGCAGCCCGCAGCCTGCACGGCGACAAGCTCGCGCGCGCCGACGTGATCGGACCGGGCGAGCCGTTGCCTTACGCCGACGACAGCTTCGATCTCGTCGTATCGATGGACGTGATCGAGCACCTGCCCGAGCCGGGCCTCGCACCCTGGCTCGGCGAGGTCTACCGCGTGACGAAGCCCGGCGGCCTCGTGTTCCTCACGACGCCGAACTACGCGTCGAAAGGCCTAGTCGTGCTCGAGCAAACGGCGCTCGAGCTCATCGCGCGCCGCCACGGCTTCTCGCGCAAGGAGCTCCACCCGAGCAAATTCACGCCCGCGCGGCTCGGAGGAATGCTCTCGGACGCAGGGTTTGCACGAGTCGACCTCTTGCCGATTTCGTTCGGCTGGGTCCTGGCCGCGCACGCGCGGAAGCCGAAGGCGTGAGGAACGGGTTAGGGCTAGGGCTAGGACAAAAGCTACAGCTAGAGCTAGGGGGCAGCATCTCCACGAGCAACATGACGAGCCGGCGAGGCCGGCACATGCTTCTTCAACAGATTGCCAGCATCGCCAGACCTCTCCCTCTGCTACTCCCTCCCCCACCGGCCGAGCCGGTTCTAACATGAGCACCACCAAGTTCGACGACTACGCGCGTAGCTACGACGCGCTGCACAACCAAAACCTCGCAGCGAGCGGTGAGCCGCTCGAGTACTTCAGCGCATACAAGCGGGCGTGTCTCGAGCGGCTCGGAGCTCCGCTGGACGAGCCGCTGCTCGATTACGGCTGTGGCATCGGCAACGTGACGCGCGCGCTCAGCGAGGGCTTTCGCGAGGTGCACGGCTACGACCCGTCCACGGAGAGCCTGAAGGTCGCGCGCGAGCGGATCCCGAGCGCGACGTTCCATCACGACCTCGGGGCGGTGCCGAGCGGGCATTTTGCGAGCGCCGTGTTGTCGGGCGTGCTGCACCACGTGCCGCGTCCCGATCGGCTGTCGGTGCTGTCGGCCGTGCGGGAAAAGCTCAAGCCCGGCGGACGCCTGTTCGTGTTCGAGCACAACCCGCTGAATCCCCTCACGCGCCGCGCGGTGGCCACCTGCCCGTTCGACGACGACGCCGATCTCTTGTGGCCCTGGCAGGCGAAAGACCTGCTCTCGCGCGCGGCGTTCCGCGACGTGAGCCTCGACTACATCGTATTCTTCCCGCGCCCGCTCGCGGCGCTGCGCCCGCTCGAGCCGCGCCTCGGCTGGCTCCCGCTCGGAGCGCAGCTCTTGGTCGTCGGGGCCCGCTGAGCGATGGGCCTTCTCGCTCGTTTTCTGGGTCATCCGTTCGTCTACGAGCACGTGCGCCCGCTCGCCGTCGGCGGCGTCGACATGTCGCACGCCTACCGGCGCCTCGATACGGGTCCGGATTCGGTGATCATCGACATCGGCTGCGGCACCGGCGACGCGTTGAAGCACCTCGATCGCTTCGAATCGTACCTCGGCATCGACACCGACGCGCGCGCCATCGCCTTCGCGGCCGAGCGCTGGAAAGGCCGCCCCAACGTCCGCTTCGAGTGCCGCCTCTGCACCCCGGACGATCTCCGAACGGTGGCGCCGACGCACGTGGCGCTCATCGGCCTGCTCCACCACCTGAGCGACGCGGAAGCGACCGACGTGCTCGGCATGCTGCTCGAGTCGCCGCGCCTCGTGCGCGCCGTGACGCTCGACATCGTTTACCTCGCTGGCCGTCCCTACAACAATCTGATGGCGCGCCTCGATCGCGGGCGCCACTGCCGAAAACCCGACGCCTACGCCGATCTCGCCGCCTCGGCCGGCCTTCGCATCGTCGATCGCTACATCGCGCGCAGCCACCCGACGCGCGGCCTCGTCCAATACTACGTGCTCGAGCTCACCCCCGGCCGCGACTCCGGCATCGGCGAGCACACGTAGCGCTGCGTGGCTCGACGCGAGTGCGAGCTGCGTCCCGTCCAGCGCGCCGAAAGCGCCACATCCCGTAGCGTGTGGTTGCCTGCATGCCGGCGCGGCAAGCTATGTCGAGTCGTGCTCGCCGCGAGCGAATCATCTACTAGCGATGTGGCTTCCCCCAGCGGGGCGCGGTGTAGTGCGCTGCCCGCTGCTTGGTGCTGACGCAGGTGTAGCTGCCCACGTGGGGCGCCATGTCGTGCGCGTGCCGGTTTGTGCAGACGCAGGAGCGGTTGCCCCACGTAGGCGCGGCGCCGTACGGCCCGCGACTTGCTCGGCCTTCGGCCTGTTCCGCGCGAGCGTTGCGGGTGCCCGGCGAAGCCGGCGCGGGGGCCCTACGGCGTCGGCGCGTAAGGTCCACGACCAACGGTGACGTAGGCGGGCGGCAGAGCGCGGGTCACGTGCGGGGCGACGGCTCGTCTGAAGCGCGGCGCGGGACGAACGATGGGGAGTTGGCGTGACGTACCGGAGACGTCCAACCGCATGGGACCGTGGACGTGCCGAGCCGCGAAGCTGGGGGACGTACCGGAAACGTCGAACGGCGTGGGGGCGATACTGTGGCGAGCCTCGCCGCGGGAACGCTGTGACGGGGGAGGAGCTGGTCGGGCGGCGCGGTGCTCGGCCTAGATGCGATGGGGTGGCTGGCAACCTGAAAGGGATGGCTGTCTCCTCGAGCAACGAGGTCATCCGCGAGGATGCCTCAGGTGAAAACGCGCTCTTAGGCGCAGCTCAAGGA
>DASUGE010000068.1:0-5425 GCA_036274215.1 Polyangiaceae bacterium
CGGCGCGCTCGGTAGGAGCAGGCCGGGGCGGATTCTTCTTGGGCGAGGTGCCCTTTTCGAGCGGAGCTCGCGCGGCGACGGGGGGCATCGAGGTGTTCAGCACGAAGCGGCTCGACTTGAGCTCGTTGCCGAGCAGGCTCGCGTAGCGCTCCTGTAGCGCGGCTTCGACGCTCTTCAGGATCTCGGTGAGGCGCTCGCTGTCGATGTTGACGAGGGCCTCGAACTTGGTGAGCAGGTCGCGAATGGCTCGGTCGCGCTTCGCCGGCGGCTCCCGCGTCACGACGTCGCAAACCTGGTTCGCGAAGCTCGCGAGCGCGGTCACTCGCTCGGCGCTGCGCTCGAGCTTCCCCTTCGGGGCATCGGGCGCCGACATCGCGTTCACGAGCGGCTCCGGGAGGCGCCAGCTCTTGGCCATCGCTGCGCCGAGCTCCCCGAAGGAGAGTCCGAGCGCGCGCCGAGCGGCAAGGGCCACGGGCGCGCCGCCTTCGACTTCGGCGACGATGGCGTCGTACCGCTCGGGCATGTGCACGAGCACGAGGTGCCGCCCGAGGTTCTTGAACATGGCGGAAACGGTCGCTTCGTCCTCGTTGACGCGCGCGTGGCTCGCGAGGTTGCGCGCAATTTCGCTGCTGACGAGCGCGCTGATCGCCGACTCGCTCGCGCGGTCCGTTCCTTTGCCGGAGCCGCTCGTCTTGAACAGGCTGATGCTCAAGGCGAGCGAGCGCACACGATCGAAACCCAAGATCACGATCGCGTGCTGGATGCTGTAGATGCGGCCGCCGAAGCGGCGCGCGTACGTCGCGTTGACGATGCGGAGCAGCTTCGCGGTGAGCGCGTAGTCTTTGAGGATCGATTCGCCGAGCTGTCCGGCGGAGAAAGCGCCGTTGGCGTCGGCCTTCGCGCTGACTTCGCCGACGGTGCGCGCGAAGGCGGGGAAGTCGCCGCGACGTTGCAGGCGCGCCGTCAGGGTCTCGATCGTCGCGTCGGCGGTCACGACGCCGCGCCCGGGCTCGGCGGGCGTGCGGCGGTCGGCGACGGGTGCCGGCGAGTCGGGGGACGGCGGCGCTGCCGCGGGCGCCGCTGGAGAGGCCTGGGTGCGGTCGAAAGCGGCGGCCGGCGGGGGGGCGGGCGCGGCCGGGGGCTTCGAGGCGAGGCGTGTCGGTTGGTCGGCGAGAACCGGGGAGTTTTCGGTGGCGGCGGGAGAGGGGGAACGCGCCGGAGTCGTCGGGTTGCGCAGCGCCTCGGCGAGCGCGCCGGCGAGGGCCCGGGCGGAGGTGGGGCGATCGGCGGGGCTCTTCGCGAGACATTTCTCGACGAGGCGCGCGACGCCTTCCGGGATGTCGGGTGCGTGCGCGCGGAGCGGCGGCACCTCGTCGCGGACGTGCATCACCATCAGCATCACGTCCGAGTCGTGATGAAAGACGGGCTGACCGGCGAGCATCTCGTAGAGGATGGCGCCGAGCGAGTAGAGGTCGCTTTGCGGCGTGACTCGGCCCGCGTCGCCGAGCGCCTGCTCGGGCGCCATGTGCGTGGCCGTGCCGAGCACCTGGCCGTGGCGCGTTTGATTCGGTCCGCTCGACAACAGCTTGGCGATGCCGAAATCGAGCAGCTTGAGGCGCAGCGGCTCGCCCTCCAAGACCAGCACGTTCGCTGGTTTCAGATCGCGGTGGACGATGCCCGCGGCGTGGGCAGCTTCGAGCGCCGCGCAGATCTGCTCGGCGTACGGCATCATCTCCGCGCCCGTGAGCTTGCCGCGCTCGCGCATGACCCCGCGCAGGCTCTTCCCGCGCAAAAGCTCCATCACGTAGTAGAGCGCGCCGTCGGCCTCACCGAAGTCGAGGATCTCGACGATGTTCCGATGGGTGAGGCTCGCCGTGACGCGTGCCTCCGACAGGAACCGAAGGCCGATCTCCGGCGAGCCTCCGACATCGGGGGCCAGAAACTTCACCGCAACCTCGCGCCCGAGGTGCGGATGTCTGGCTACATAGACCGCTCCCATCCCACCGCGTGCGAGCGCGCGGTCCACCACGTAGTTGCCGATGCGTCGCCCGATCCACGGATCGCCAGT
This sequence comes from Polyangiaceae bacterium, assembly GCA_036274215.1. GTDB lineage: Bacteria > Myxococcota_A > Polyangia > Polyangiales > Polyangiaceae > PMG-095. The sequence goes on from DASUGE010000068.1 coordinate 2,069, forward strand.
GACCGTGGCGGGGGCGGGAATCGGCTCCACGCCCACCTGCTTGGTGGCGGCATCGAACATCGAGCGCATCGCTGGGTTGTCTCGTTCCGGTCCTCCCCCTGAACGGACGTTTTCGCGACTCCGTCAGCCCCCGTGAGCACGAATCATTTGCCGGACCGGGGGCCGTTGCCCCTCGCGGCAGTCGCCGCGGGCTCGAGCGCTCATTCGTACCGTGCTGTCGGATCTCCCGGTTCGCCGGATTCTGTCCCATAGTCCTCCCGAAGGGACAGCGGCCCAGGCCGCCGAATAGTCGAGGGAATGACGACAGCCGACGAGGCGGAGCTGCTCGAGGGGCAACGTGCCATTCAGGCGCCGCTCCTGCGCAGCGTTTTCTGGCTGCTGACGCTGTTCGGTGGGGCGCTCGCCGTCCGAGAAGTCGTGCGGGGCGGACCGAAGCTTGCTGCGCTGGTTGCATTCGGGCTCGGCGTCGGCGCGCACGGGCTCTCGGCGTGGCGCCCGAGCTTACGACGGCCCCTCGGCCTCGTCTGTTCGTTCGTGATGGTCGCGCTCGTCACGCGCGCGGCGCTCGATTGGGGAGGCGCGGCGGGCTCGGCACTGAGCATAGCCTTCATCCCCGGCTTCATGACGTGCCTGGTCTTCGGCCCGGTGTGGGGCTGGGCGCTCACGGGCTTGATGCTGGCCGTATTCGCCGGGCTGTACGCGACGACCCCCCTACCGACCAAGAACGACTTTCTGCGGTTCACGGACGAGATCGCGATGACGGTCTTCACGACCGGCCTGGCACACGCCCTCTGGCACTCGTTCGCCGCGTACGAACGAGCGGTCGCCGAGCGGCGCGAGCTGCTCGTCAAGCTCCGGCAGCGGCGGGAGGCGATGACGACCGCCATCTACGAGCGCCTCGATCCGCTCGTGTCGAGCCTCGCCTCGTTGCTCGACGCCTATGCCCCGAAAAGCGGGGCCGAAGGGCCCCTGCAACGGAAGCTCGGCGAGCTGATCGAGGCCCTGCGCAACGCCAAGTCGCTCGCGAAACGCGAAGCCCTCGAGGCCGCGGTCCCCGATGCCCCGGACGGCGCGATCCGGCGCGCCGCCATGCGCCTTTGGCTGAGGCTCGCCGTCGTGCTGATGACGTTCTTCCTCTGGCGCAACTTGTTCGCGGGCACGGCGTACATCCCGTCCTTCTTCACGCTGGTGTTCTGCTTCGCGTTCGATATCTGGCTCGGCAGGCCGGAGTCGAGCCGTTACCTCGAAGTGACCGCTTTTGCGATCGGCTGTGCCGCCACGGGGCCGATGATTGCGCACCTCGTCGCCTACGGTCCGAACCCCGACGCGCCGCCGCTCGTCGTCACACCGGCTACCGTCGTGTTCACGGCGCTGCTCGGCCAGCGTGCCGCGCCCTGGCTCGTGCTGATCTTGAACCTCGCGCTGCTCGTCTGGGTGAGCTACGGAAGCTCGCTCACGCTCGCGCAGTTTCGGCTGCTCGGTGACATTGCGCTGAGCTTCGTCGCCGTGATGCTCGCAGTCCGCTGCGTGCTTTGGTGCCGCGAGCGCCTCATCCGCATGCTGCTACGGCAGGGGGAGGCGCTTGCCGAGGCGTTGCAGCAGCACCGGCGCCTCTCGGGGACGCTGTTTCACGACGTGAGCAACCACTTGCAGGCGCTCGTCTTCGAGGTGGACACCGGCGACATCGCCGTGGATAGCCGCACCGCGCGCTCGATCGGGGCGCGCATCCAGCGGCTGTTCGCGCGCTCCAAGGAGTTTCTCTTGAGCTCGCCGCCCTCGAGCCACGCCGCCGCGCGTGAGCTACGCGCCTCCGACGCCCTCGCCTCGCTGGGCGAGGTCTTCGCGCCGCGGCTCCAGGCGAAAGAGCTCGAGCTGACGTCGGGTGCGGGCATGGACCTGTCGGTGCGCGCCGAGCAGGATCTGCTCATCGAATCGGTGCTCGGCAATCTCATGAGTAATTCAATCAAGTTTTCGCCACGCGGCGCGGCCATCGAATTCGAGGCGAAGCGCGCCGGCTCGGAAGTCGCGCTGATCGTGAGTGATCGCGGCCCCGGCATCCCGCGCGAGGTACTGCGGCGGCTCGGAGGCGACGGCGCCGTTCCGAGCAAAGCAGGGACCGCCGGCGAGCAGGGACAAGGCTACGGCCTGCAGCTCGCGCAGGAGCACGCGCGCCGCATGGGCGGCCACCTCGAGCTTCGCGAGCGCGCGGGCGGCGGCACCGAAGCACAGGTGTGGTTGCCCGCCGCCTGAGCTCCGCTCAGGTCCGCTGCGGCGCGCCTTCCACCACGAGCCTCCGAAAAAATGCAGCCCGGGGGCGAAGGTTTCGACGACCTCGGGACACCAGCAGCACGTTGAAAGGATTTTTGCGTGCGCTGGTCGGGGTTTTGGTGGCCCTCCACCCGGGCGTTGCTCGTGCCGAGTCGGTCGTTTCCATCGAGGGGGTGGCGCCGACGGCCTGCGTCGACGCGCGTGAGCTGCTGCAGGCGCTGGCCCGGGCCGGGATCCGGGCCGAAACGCGCGCGACCGCCGAGCCCGCCGCCAGAGCGGCCGTGGCGATCGACGGCGCGCCCCAAGCCCTCACGGTCATCGTCCGGCGCAAGGGCGAACGGGTCATCGAGCATCTGGCTCCCGCAACCTGCGACACCGCGACCGACGCCGTGGCCGCATTCCTCGCTTCGGCGCTCGCGCCCCCTCCCGGGATGCCCGCGGCGGTCGCGCTCGACGAGCTCGAGGGTGCCATTGGAGAGGAGCTGGCCCGGCGCGGTGTTCAGCTCGCCATGCTCGGCGTGCGCTTGAAGCTGTCGCGCGACGCAGACGGAAATGTGATCGCGCACGTAGCGCACGTGCACTCTCCGGGGTGCTCGGAAGCGATCGGGCTTGGCGTCATCGATACGCTGAGCGCGGAGACGCTGAGCGTGGCGGGCGAGGTGCTGCACGACGCGCTCGTGCCCGGGCAGTTTTGTCCGCCTCCCGTCGTGACCGCGCCGGTGCCGGCGCCCGCACCCGTTCGCACCCATCTGGCGGAGCCCGCCCGCGTGCGCGCTCTTCGCGCTGCGTTCGAGCGCGTGCCCCGCGCGGAGCCCAACGCCGTGCTGGGCGCGATCTATGCGACGAACGGCGTCCTGATCGCGGCGCTGGCGCTCGATCCGTCACCCCCGCCGGACGACGGCGCGGGCGGCGTGGTCCCCGCCGCCCCGGGCAAGCGAACCCTGTTGGCCGGCGGCACCGGCATCTTGATCGGCGGCGGGCTCGGCACGGTGATGCTCAAGGGCGATCAGAGCGATAGCTTCGCGCGGGCCACGCTGTTCGCGGGGTACGGCCTCTTGTCGTTGAGCTCGTTCCTCGGCGGAAGCACCT
>DASUGE010000069.1:0-8038 GCA_036274215.1 Polyangiaceae bacterium
GCGGTGTTGATCGGCATGTCCGACGGCGGGCCGATCCACACGCTCGAACAGGCGGAGAAGGAGCCCGCATTCGGGCGTTCGGGGCGGCTGCGCGTGCTGCCGTTCCCGGATCCAGGCGAGGCGTTTGGGAAGGCCTTCTACGATTCGTTCACCCTCTCACGCGGGTCGACGCCGGCGGAGGGATGGAAGGATTTCGTGACGCGCCACGAGGCCGAGATCTCGATTGCGATCGCGGCGGCGCTGCTCTTGTTGCCGCTGCTGCGCCTGACGCCGGTGCCGCTGCCGGCGATCGCGTTCCTGGCAGCGAGCCTGACGCTGTACGCGATCGCGCGCGCCTACGCCTTCAAGCTGTATTCGCCCGAGCGCTACTACTCGCTCGGCATGCGCATGGTCACGCTCGGGCTCGTGGCGGGCGTTTTGGGCCTCGTCGCGCCCTGTTTCCGGCGCTGGCGCTATCCGATTCGGAACCTCGTGTGCGCGCTCGGTATCGGACTCATGTGGTCCGGGCTCGGCAACGGCGTGCGCTCGCCGCCGATGGGAGTCGACGTCGACTACCGCCGCCTCGGGCCGATCTGGGACGCCATCAAGAAGCTGCCCGAGGACGCACGCATCGCCTGCCAGGTGGGCGATCAGGAATGCGACAACGTGCCCCTGTTCGGCATGCGCCCGAACAACGGCGGCTTCGAGACGATGCAGCCCTGGCTCGTGAAATCCTGGCAGCGCCAGCTCGAGCGCGCCGAGGACACGACCCGCGCGATCTACGCCACCAAGCCCGAAGAGATTTTCTCCTTCGCGAGCAAGTACAAGGTGAGCCACTTCCTCATCCAGCGCTCGCGCCTGGCCGAAGACTTCCGCTCGCGCTCGCGCAGCTTCGAGCCGCTCTCGTCGTTCACGCGCAGGCTGCTCGAGGGCAAGCAGGCCTCGGATTTCCTGCTCGGCAAAGTTCCGCGCTCGGCGGAGGTGCTGCGGAGCCGGGGCTACACGCTGATCAGCGTCGCGAAGCTCAAGGAAGCGTGGCGCACGGGCGAGCCGTCGGCAGAGTAGCGGCTCCGGAGGAATTCAGGCGAGCGTCGCCGCCCACGCCGCCGTCGCTTCGAGCCCGCGCTCGAGGCCCACGAGATCGCCCAGGTACTTCTCCGGCAGGGTCGGATCGAGGACGGAGAGGCCGATGTCGCCGGCGCGCGGGGGGCGGCTTTCGATCGGTGCGTCGCGTCCGACGGCGCGGAGCACGACCTGGGCGAGCTCGCGCGTCGTCGTGCCGATGCCGGTGCAGACGTTCGCCATGGGCTCGCTGATGGCGCCGGACAGGGCCAAGACGTTCATGCGCGCGACGTCGCTGGCGAAGACGTAGTCGCGCAGGCAGCCGGCGTCGCCCGTCTCGTGCAGGGCGTTCACGCCGAGCGGGCGGCCGGCACGCGCCAGATCGAGGAAGATGGCGATGACGCCCGCCTCGCCGTGCGGATCCTGGCGCGGGCCGTAGACGTTCGAGTAACGGAGCACGCGCGTATCGATGCCGTGGTGCTTGCGGTACACCGCGAGCAGCTGCTCGAACGCGAGCTTGTGGATCGCATAGGGACTGATCGGCTTCGGGATCACGTCCTCCCGCGCCCGGTCACCTTCGGCCACCTCGCCCGCGATCGCGCCCCCCGTGCTCGCGAACACGAAGCGCGACACGTTGGTCGCGACGCTCGCGTCGAGCACGTTGATGCCCCCGATCAGGTTCACCTGCGCGTCCAGGTGCGGCTCGCGCAGGCTCACGACGACGCTCGCCTGCGCCGCCTGGTGACACACCGCTTCTGGACGAAAGTCGCGCAGCGTCGCGAGCGTCGCCTCGCGATCGCGCACGTCCACCACGTAGAGGCGCGCGGCCTGCGGCACGTTGGTGCGGCGGCCCGTGCTCAAGTTGTCGAGCACGGCGACCTCGTGGCCCGCGCCGAGCAACTGCTCGACGACATGGCTGCCGATGAATCCGGCTCCCCCGGTGACGAGTACCTTCATCGGAACCTACTCTTCCTTCGGCCCGCCGTCGTACGAACGCGGCCGGTACTTCTTCTGCACGCCCCCGTGCTCCTTGCCGTTGTACACGATGTCGCTCGCGAGGTAGGCAAGCCAGCTGCCCGGGTGCGCGTCGGACATCGCGAGGAGCTCGTCCTGGTGGTCGGGGATCGCCTTTTCGTCCCACAGGCACTGCAAGGCCAAGCCGATCAGGTTCGGATCGTTCGGGCCGAGCTCGAAGCCCTTCGCGTAAGCGGGCCATGCTTCGGCGGCGCGGTGCAGGCGGCACAACGTATCGCCGAGGTAAACGTGCGCCATCGGCCAGCGCGGCGCGAGCTCGAGCGCGCGGCGGTTGGAGCGCAGGCGTTCCTCGAGATCTCCGCGTGCGCCGACCATGACCGAGTAGTTCAAGTGGGCCTTCGCGCTCCGGGGCACCGCGTTCTTCGTCGCGCGCCAGAACATCAGGTCGTCGGTGTAGTCGATCGCGTGCAGGCGCGCCTGCGCGGCCTGAAATCCGAGCCAAACCGAGAGCGTGACGATGGCCGGGCGGCCCGGGAAGCTGCGCAAGAGCCAGGCTGCCGCCGGCCCGAGCATGAGCGCGAGCCCGACTGCAGGAAGATACCAGAAGCGCTCCGCCCGCACGGTGGGGAGCAGGATCGGGATGTTCGAGTGGGGGAAGTACGCGAGCGGGACCCAGAGCAGCCCCACCGCGACGAGCACCGTGTGCGCGAAGCAAACGCTCGGCGCCGAAGCGAACGTCCCGGCGCCGCGCTCGCGCCGCTCACGAACGAGCGCGCGGATCCACAACCCGACCCCGACGAACGGCGGCAGCGCGAGCAGCGCGCCGCCGAGCACGCTGCCCGGGAACACGACGCGCGGCGGCACCGGCTCCGACGGGAACGAGTAGTCGCCGCTGAGGCGCCACGGGAAGAACACCTGCACGAGCCCGCTCGCGTAGACGCGCAGCGCGCCGGCCACCCGATGCGGCAGATCGGCGTCGATGAGCGGGTTGTTGATGGGGTCGTGCGGCAGGGGCGGCTGGCGGAACCAGCGCAGGAACGCGTGGAACCAGCGCAAGACAGGCGTTTCGTCGACGACAGGCAGCACGGGCTCGGGCACCGGAAAAAAGCGACGCCGGAGCAGCGTGTATGCGACGAGCGCGAGCACGGACGCCACGAGCACCGCCCCCGCGCGCAGCACGCGCCGCGGCTTTTCGGGGTGCAGCGCCGGTGAAAGCACGAGCGCCGACCACGCGAGCAGGGGAACGCCCACGATCACGCTCTCCTTCGACAGCAGGCCGAGGAACAACGCCACGAACACGCCCGCCGCCGCACCGAAAGGGAGGCGCAACGCGTGCAGCGCCGCGAGCACGCCGAGACCCCCGAGCACGTCGGCGATCCCCACGACACCCGTGACGGCCTCCGTCAGCACGGCGAAGCACACGAACGTGAGCCCCGCGAACCACCCCTGCGCCCGCCGCCGGGCGACGGCGAACACGAAGCTCGCGATCAGCGCGGCGTTGAGCGCGTGCACCACGACGTTCACCGCGTGGTGCACGAACGGCGAGTGACTCACGTGCCAGAGCAGCCGCCACACCAGATCCGGCAGCGGCCGGTACGAGCCGATGCTGCGATCGGGCGGGAGCCCCCAGAAGTCCCGGCGAAATGCGTCGAGAAACTTGAGGCCCTCACCGTTGACGTACGGGTTCGCGAGCAGCGCCTCCTGCTCGTCGAAGATGTAGTTCGAGAGCGGGCTCCGGAGGTAGAGGAGAGCGCTCACGATCAGCGCGGGCACGAAGGCGCGCCGGAGCGTCGGGTCGCTGTGGATGAAGTAGGCCGAGACGTTGCCCGGCAACTCCGAGAGGTAGCCGCGCAGGCCTTTCGGGCGCGGACCCAGCGGGGCGCCAGCGGGCGGGTCCGGTGCGCAGGCCGGTGCCGGGGGCGATGCGGGGAGTGGGGGCAGACCCGGGAGCTCGCTCGACACGCGGGAGTTCGGGTAGCACCGCGACGACGGGTCGAGTAGTCGGAAAGCCGATGAGCTCGCTTCCGAGCTTCGAGGGCTGCGACGCCGTCGAGAAAGTAGAGATCGGCCCGGTCGTCGAGGTCTACCGTGCGACGCAGGCGCCGCTTGGCCGGCGGGTGACGATCAAGGCGCTGGCGCCGAACATCGTCCCCGAATCGCCCTTCGCGGGCGCCCTCGAGCGCGAAGCGCGGCTGCTCGCCCAGCTCAGCCACCCGAACCTGATCGGCCTTTACGACTTCGTGCGGCGCGGCGACCGGCTCTGGCTGGTGCTCGAGTACGTCGAAGGCTGGACGCTCGCGGAGATCCTGCGCCGCATGAAGGTGCTGCCCCAAGCCGCGGCCGCCGCCGTCGCGCGCGCCATCGCGGAGGGGCTCGCCCACGCGCACGAGCGCGGCATCGTGCACCGCGACATCCGCCCGTCGAACGTGCTCGTTTCGAAGACCGGGGAGGTCAAGCTCACCGATTTCGGCGTCGCGTCGGACGAGCGGCTACCGACGGCGCCCGAGATCCTCGACGGGAGCGGCCAGCAGCCGTCACTCGCCTACGCGTCGCCCGAGCTCGTGCTCGGCGAAGCGCCGGATCCGCGCAGCGATCTGTTCACGCTCGGAGCGCTGCTTTACGAGCTCGTCGCGGGCAAGACGCCGTTCGGCGCCGCGGACGATCCCGAAGCCACGGTGCGGATCCGCAACGAGCCCCCGCCGCCGCTCGGTCGTTTCGTGCCGGAGCTCGCGCCCGCGCTCGAGCGCGTCGTGCAGCGCTGTTTGCAGAAACTGCCCGCGCACCGCTACCAGACGGCGGGCGAGCTGGTGCAGGCGCTCGATGCGGCGCTCGCGGAGCTCAACGCCGAGCCACGCGGAGCGCTCCTGCTCGCGCTCTCGAGCGGCGGCTTCGGCGTGAAGGGAGCTCCGAGACCTAGCGAAGTGGCCATCACGCGCCCGGCCGCGCAGGGCGTGCATCACGTCGCGCTCGTGCTCGCGTGCTTTCTCGTGCTGATGGCGACCGGCGGCTTCGTGATCGAGCTCTTGGCGCGACGTTCCGGCAAGGCCGACGCAGAGCCCGGCAACCTGGGAAGACTGGAGCTCGTGCCGAAAGCGCCCGGATACCTGCGCGTCGTGGTCCAGCCCTGGGCCAATGTCATCGTCGACGGCGAGGCATTCGACACCACGCCCTTCGCCCGCCCGATCCCGCTCACCCCGGGCACGCACTACGTACGCCTCGAGCATCCACAGGCGCCGACCGAGCGTCGGACGATCGAGCTCGTCGCGGGCGAGACGATCCTGCTCGACGTCACGATGAAGGTTCGACGACCCGCGGGGCTTTCCCAGGGTCCTTTCGCGGCGCCGCCGAACGCCGCCCCGGCAGACTCGTCCCCTTAGCGAAGCGCTCGCCGGAGGCCATATTTTGTGGCATCAATTTCGGGATCTCCGAGGCCCCGCGGCTCCGTGAGGTCCGACCGGTGGGCCCGCGCATGGCCGGTCGTCTCGCTTACGCACGCACCCATGAAGAACGAGCTCCGCTCGGGGTCCAGACTTGGTCGCTACGAGCTCCTCGTGGAGCTCGGCAAGGGCGGCATGGCGAGCGTGTGGATCGCGCGGGAACCGGGCGACATGGGCGACCGGCTCGTGGCGTTGAAGGCGATGCTGCCCGAGCTCGCCCAACGCTCCGACTTCCGGACCATGTTCCTCGAGGAGGGGCAGGTCGTGCGGAGCATCGAGCACCCGCACGTCGTGCGCGTCTACGAGGTGGGCGAGGATCGCGGCGTTCTCTTCATGGCGATGGAGTGGGTCCGCGGCGATTCGCTGCAAACGGTGATGCGCGACGCCCGCTCGCGCCGCCCGATCCCGCCCGAGGTCGCGGTGCGAATCATCGCCGACACCGCAGCCGGTCTCCACGCGGCGCACGAGCTGCGCGGTTGGGACGGCGAGCTCCGAAACCTCGTCCACTGCGACGTGTCGCCGCACAACATTCTGGTCGGGGTCGACGGCCGCTCGCGCCTCGTGGACTTCGGCGTCGCCAACGGCACCGCCCACAGCGACCCGGAGAAGGGCGACCAAGTCAAAGGCAAATTCGGCTACATGTCGCCCGAGCAAGCGAACGGTGAGCCGGTCGACCGGCGCACCGACGTTTTCGCCCTCGGAATCGTGCTGTTCGAGCTCACGACCGGCGAGCGCCTGTTCAAGGGTGAGCTTCCGGCCCACACGCTCCGGCTCGTCCAGGCGGCGCGCATTCCGCACCCCGGGCGCCTCGTGCCGGACTATCCCGAACGGCTCGTCCCCATCGTGATGCGGGCTCTCGAGCGCGATCGCAAGACCCGCTATCAAACGGCCGAGGAGCTTTGCCAGGCGCTCGAGCAGTTCCTCGTCACGGAGCGGCTGCTCATCTCCCACGCGGCGGTGGGCAAGCTCGTGCAGAAGGTGCTCCGCCCGAGGCTCGAGCAACAGGACAGCCTCCTGCAGAAGGCCCTCCTCGCAGCCGACGGCGTCGTGCAGGGCGGCCTCGTGCCACCGGCGTCCCCGCAAGCAGCGGGCGCCGGGGCGGCACGCATGTCCGACCCGAGCCACCCGTCCATGAGCTCGAGCCCCTTCCAGCACAAGGTCGAGCGCGAGCGGCGCGCTCCGATCGGCGCGGTGCTCTTCGGCGCCTTGGGCGTCTGCTCGGCCGTCGCCTCGATCGTGTGGACCAGCCTCTACGCCAAGCCCAACGCGCTCCTCACCGCTCCCGGCGGCGTCGCAGCGAGCGGCATGCACGCCCCAGGCCCCGCCGCCGGCGCGCGACTCGCCGACGGCAAGGAGGGCGTGAGCCTCGACAGCATTCCCCTCGCCGAAGCCGAGGCTCAGCAGCCCGCCGCGCGCGGCGGGCCACCCGTCGTCCGCCGCACCCACGTCACCCTCGACGAGGATCCCGCGCCACCCGGCCACCCGAGCGCCCCCGAGCAAATCCAACTCGACGACGCGCAGCCCGCAAAACCAGCCGCTCCGGCGCCCAAGCCCGAGACCCCGAAGCCGCCCGCCGACGCCGAGCCTGCGGTAGTGAACCTCGAAGACCAGCCGGCACCCGCGCCCGCGAAGCCGTCCGTTCCCGACACGGAGCGCGGCCCCCTCAATCGCGGCGCCGCCGTCTCCGCGCTCGCCGCTGCCGGCGGTCGCGCCATCAGCTGCTCGAGCCCCGACGGCCCCTCCGGGACCGGCCGCGCCATGGTCACCTTCTCCCCCGACGGCCCCGTCACCGGCGTCGCCCTCCAGCCGCCCTTCGCCGGCACCGGCGTCGGCACCTGCGTAGTCAATTCTTTCAAGAGCGCCCGCGTCCCCGCCTTCACGGGCAGCGCGGTGACTTTACCGGGTAGCTTCCGAGTACCGTAACGCGAGCCGTCGCGGGTGAAAGCCCCGGCGTGGTGCTCGAACTTCCGGGCTACGTGCTCGTGGGAGACGACAGCGGTGCCCGTTGTCTACAACCGCCCGGATGTCCGAGCGGGGCGTTGGCGTTACTGAGGAGCGAGCTCGCGGAGGGCTTGCCGGATGACCTGCTCGAGGGAAGAGACGGAATGCGGAATGCGTGCGAGAACGCGCTTTGCTTCACTTTCCCGGAAGCCCATCCCGACGAGGGCTTGAAACGCTTTCGCGCGCGTATCGGCGACCGCGGGAGCGACAGCACCGCCGTACGGAGTGCCGTCGGCGTGATTGAAAGAGAGCCCGGAAGAAGGAATGCCGGAGATGACGAGCGAGCCGCTGTGGGCGGCGCGGTGGTGGGCTCCGCAAAGGGTGACGAGATTGTCGACGAGGTGTTTCCCACCTTCGCAGCGGCGCTCGAGGTGGTGCGGCTCCGTAAAGACCGCGTGCCGACAACCGGGAACGCGACATTTCCCCCCGTCCCGGCGCAGGACCGTGCGGCGCGTTGCCGGCGGGATGGTCTGGGTGGCGCGCCTCGGACGCGCGTCCACGTGGGCGCGACCGCCGGCGTCGTGCTGAACGCCCACGTGGTCGTCGACGTGCCCGACGTGCTGAGCGTCGCACTCGGCCATCTC
>DASUGE010000070.1:0-2240 GCA_036274215.1 Polyangiaceae bacterium
GGTATTGCGAGTCCGTCATCGTGCTCGTCAGCGAGATGGGGCTCAAAAAGAAGATCTTCTTGGCGATGTGGTCTTCGAATGCTTGCTGGAGATCGTGAGGGCGGAGCGTCGCCAAGACCGATTGGACCCGCACGTCGTCCGCGAGGTGCCGCATGCCCTTCTTGATGACGCCTGGGTGCTCGTCTTCGTTGCTGTTGCAGACCACCATCACGAGCGGGCGCGATTCACCATCGTCTCCCACAGGCAACCCGCCCGCGGCGTTGATGTCCTCGAGCGCCATGCGCGACGACCACACCGTGACGTTGACGTCCGGATTCGCATCGTTGAGGAGGCCGAAGGAGCCGAAGTAGATCGGATCTGGATGGCTGTAGTCCCCGTACACGAGGGGGCAGTCGTTGGTCTTGAGCGGCTCGCACTGGTGAGCTCGGCAGAGGTAAGGCTCGTCGTCGCCGAGGATCACGCACTCCTCGTTCGTGTCGCATTCGTGGTCGCCGGACGTTCCGCCGTCACCGTTTCCCGCGGTCGGCTCCTCACCGCCGCCCGCAGCTCCGCTGGCGGCGCCGCTTCCGCCTTTGCCCGCCGTGCCGCCGAGCCCCGCGCTCCCACCCGCGGCGCTGGCGCCGCCGGCGCTCACCGGCTCTCCTCCCGCACCCGCGTCGCCCGAGGTGCCCCCGGTTCCCCCGCTGCCGCTGCTTCCGCCGGCGCTGGTGCCGCCGGTTCCGCCCGGATCCGGCTCGTCGAGCGGAGCAATCACGAGGCACCCTGACAGCACCGCCGCCACGAGTGACGCGAGCGAGCCCGATCGCGCGCGCACGCTTAGAACGCTCCCGTCGCGGAGAGCCCGACCGCGTCGCGGCTCGCGAAGCCCGACCAGCGTGGCGCGTAGCTCGCCGCCTTCACCTCGGGCCGCGAGAAGTAGAAGTAACCCGTGAGCGCCGCGCCGCCCGCCGTGCCGATCCAAAGCACGGCGTTCACGATGCCGAGGGTGCTAAGCGAATCATGCTGGTCCTCCGCGTCGCGCGCGAGATGCCCGGTGTCCTGGTAATCCGCGCGACGGTCGAGGTACATCGCCCCCGTGATGCTCGCCGCCGCGGCGAGCGCGAGCGTCGCTCCGCCCGCCACGTAGACCGAGGTCGGGACGGGGCGGGTCGTTCCAGCGTCGCGCGGCGGCGCGCTGGGCGGAGGCGCCGCGGCGGGCTCCGGCGCGGGCACCGGCGCCACGGCGACGGGGGCGACGACGGGCGGCGGCCCCGCCTCGAGTGGAAGAATCGTCACCGTTTGCGCGTCGGCAACGGCTCCGATCTCGACGCTGGACGACCAGGACTTCTTCCCGGGCGCTCGCGCCTCGACGACGTGCTTGCCGGGATCGACCGGCGTCGGCACGCCGAGCGCCGCGCGTCCGATCACGACGCCGTCGAGCGCGACGGTGAGCTCGGGCTCGTTGACCTCGGGAGCGAGCGCGAGCGTCAAGCGCGACAGCTTCGGCTCGAGCGCGGCGATGTGCTCTTCCGCGAACTTGATGCGGCTCTGCCAGCGATTGCGCTTCGACTCGGTGAGCGCGTCCGAGAACTCGAAAAAGGCCGTCGCGAGCTTGCCCTGCGCTTCGTGGCAGGCCGCGAGATTCAGGAGTGTCCCCGTCGCGGGATCGAGGCGCAGGCTCTCCGCGAATTTCGGGCACGCCTCGTCGTAGTTGCCGGCGGCGCTGAGCTCACGCGCCTGGCGGTACAACGTTTCGGCGAGGGAAACTTCCGTCGCGCTCTGCGCGCCGGCCGTTGGGGCAAGCAGCATGAGCGCACCCGCGAGCGCCGCTCCGGCGGAACGGTGAAGCCGAGAATTGTCGAAGGAAGTCATACCGCGAGCCTAACCCGATCCGGCTTGGCCACCCGCGCCCGCGGCTCCCGCGGCGCCCGTCTCGCAGCGCGAATTCGAAAGGCCGCCCGGATCGGGATCCATGAGGTACGGCTCCGCCAAGCGGTTCAGCAGCGCGCGCAGGTCCTCGGTCTCGCCCGGGCTCAGCATGAGCGGCGCGCTCGCCGCCGCGATGTAGTCGTCGATGAGCAGCTCCACGTCGGCTGCGCTCAGCGGCGTCAACTTCCAGACGAGGTCGAAGCTGTGCGGCGGCGTCGAGCCGAGGCAGCCCCAGAGGTTGGTGCTGAACGCGATGAGCTGGTTCAAAAACGCGACCCGCTTGTCGAGCCCGGTGTCGGGATCGAGATAAAGGAGCCGCACCCAATTGATCC
>DASUGE010000071.1:0-4510 GCA_036274215.1 Polyangiaceae bacterium
CACATGATTTCCAATCATGCACCTTCGGCCACTCGGTCACCTCTCCTGGCGGACCCGGCGGCCACGCTGGGGGGCGGGGCCGCGGTTATGTCAAAAGGAAGAGCGAGACGAAGACCTCGTTTCGTAGGCCGCGCAGGCGGCCGGCAGCGGAGAGAGTGGGATTCGAACCCACGGTACCCTTACGGGTACGCCTGATTTCGAATCAGGTACCTTCGGCCACTCGGTCATCTCTCCGCCGCGCAATATGAACGGCGAGGGGGGGTCTGTCAACGAACGGAAAGGCTCACAAACCCGCGTGTTTGCAGGGGGTCCGGTTCCGGGCGATAGTGGGCGCCATGAGACGGCCGCTCGCCGCCCTGGCCCTCCTCTCTGTCGCCGGATCCGCCGCGACCGCCGTCGCCCAAACGGCCAAGCCGCCGGTCCCGGCCGCACCTGCTCCGACGAGCAAGCCGAGCGCGCCGGCTGTCGCGCCAACAGCCGCACCCGCACCGAGCGCCACGACGAGCGCACCCGCGTTGAGCCCGCCGCCCCCCGCTTCAACGGTGCCGACGGCGACACCCACCGGCGCACCGGCCGCCGAAGCGGCAACCGAGTCGTCGCCAAGCACCGCGCCCGTGCCCGCTGCAGCTCCCGCGGCAGCACCGCCACCCGCGGCCGCCGAGCAACCGACGCCGGCGCCGATGCTCTCCGTCAACACACCGCGCGCTTCGAGCGCCGATACTGGTAAGACCCCGGAGCCCGAGTGGAAGGACCCTTGGCAGGACGGCCATGGGCTCGGCGTCGAGGGGCTCGGTCGCTTCCAGAGCCGCTTCGGGTCCGCCAATGATCTGGCCGACTCCGAGCAGCGCGCCGGGCTCGGCTTCGATCTCGGCCTGTGGCTCCGGCTCGCGTCCGAGTACGGAATTGGCCTGATCGTGAAGCGCGCCGATCTCGGGAGCCTTGCGCTCACCGATGGGGCGACGACCCTGAACGCGGGCTACGCGAGCACGCTGCTCGAGCTCGGCGGGCGCGCGTACCCGTACCGCGGCAAGAACGGCGAGGTGTTCATCGGGTTGCGGGTCGGCATGGCGTGGCAAGACGTGGAGGCCACGGGCCTGCGTCCGTCGATCAACTTGCAGCCCTCTCAGCCGTTCACGTGCTCCGACGTCTCGGGTCCGGGCTTCGCGCTCGGCGCGGATCTCGGCGGCGCGCTGCGGCTCACCCGGCCGCTCTGGCTCACGGGCGGGCTCGGCTTCGACGGTGCTCACATGACGAGCGAGCGCGTCGGCGATTGTGTCGCCGGCATCGGCTCGATCACGGCGCTGTCGTTCGGGGGAGGGCTTCTTTACACCTTCGACATCGGCGGCGAAGCGAAGCTCGCTCGTGGTCCGTCTCCGCGCGCTTTCTGATGCTCCGCTCGACGGCTGATGTCCTGCCCGTTCCCGAGCAGGATCCGGGCGCACGCCTGGCGCTCGGGTACGCGCTCACCATCTTCACGAGCGCGTTCCTGCTGTTTCAGATCGAGCCGCTCATCAGCAAGGTGATCCTGCCGTGGTTCGGGGGGAGCCCCGCGGTGTGGACGACCTGCCTCCTCTTCTTTCAAACGCTGCTCTTCCTCGGCTACGCGTACGCGCACCTGTCCACGCGGCTCTGCACGCGCCGCCAGCAAGTCGTGCTGCACCTGGTCTTGATCGCAGCGACCCTCGCGTTGATGCCGATCGCGCCGCACGACCACCAAAAGCCCGCGGCCGGTCAAAATCCGACGCTCGGTGTCCTCGTGCTGCTGGCGGAGACGGTCGGCCTGCCGTACTTCCTGTTGTCGTCGACGGGGCCGCTCGTGCAGGGCTGGTTCGGGCAAGCGTACCCGGGGCGCGCGCCCTACCGGCTGTACGCGCTCTCGAACGTCGGCTCGCTCTTGGCGCTCGTGAGCTATCCGTTTCTGTTCGAGCCCGCGTTCACGACTCACGCGCAAGCGCGGCTCTGGTCGTGGGGTTTCGTCGGTTACGCCCTGCTGCTCGCCGCCGGCACCTGGTCGCGCTGGCGTCTGCCGAAGGATGCAGCATCCGCGGAGCGGGCGGCGCGCTCCATTCCCGTGGCGAGCGCGCCCCCGAGCATCGGTCAGCGCGTGCTGTGGGTGGGCTTGCCGGCGTTCGCCTCGGTGCTCCTGCTCGCGACGACGAACCACGTTTGTGAAAACGTGGCCGTCATCCCGTTCCTCTGGGTCGCGCCGCTCGCGCTCTACCTGTTGTCGTTCATCATCGCGTTCGACGGGCCGCGCTGGTACTCGCGACGCGCGTTCGCGACCGCCGGCGTCGTCCTGTCACTCGCCGTCGGCTGCATCGACCCTCTGCGCGACGTGCTCGAGCGTGTCGGCATCGAGCTCGGCTTCCGCGAGCTTTTGTTGCTCGACTTCTCGCTCTTGTTCGTGATCTGCATGCTCTGCCACGGCGAGCTCGTGCGTCTGAAACCGAGCGCCGACCGCCTTACCGAGTTCTACCTGCTCGTGGCGTTCGGGGGCGCCCTCGGCGGCCTCGTCGTCAGCATCGCGTGCCCCGCGCTCTTCTCGACCTTCTTCGAGTGGACGCTCGGCCTTTTGGCGGCGTTCGCGCTCTCGGTCGCGGTGCTCGGCGTCGTCGCCGAGAGTCCCCGCCTTGCGACGCCGCTCGGCAAGGCCGTGCTTGGGGTGCCGCTCGTGCTGGGTCTCGGCGCGATCGCCTACTCGCAGGTCGACGACGATCCGCCCCTCGCCGTGGCCCGCAACTTCTACGGCACGGTCGCGGTCTACGACGTGGACGCGAACAATCCCGCGAAACACCACCATTCGCTCACGCACGGCGTCGTCGTGCACGGCCGCCAGTACCGCGCCCCGGACAAGCAAGACCTCCCGCTCGCCTACTACAGCGAGACGTCCGGCGTCGGTCGCGCGCTCGGCTTCTTCGCGTCCGAGCCGAGCGTGAACGTGGGTGCCGTCGGTCTCGGTGTGGGGACGCTCGCGCGTTACGCACGCACCGGCGACCACTTCTTGCTCTACGAGATCAACCCCGAAGTCGTACGCCTCGCCGAGCGCTTTTTTACCTACCTTTCGCGCTGTGGGAAGGCGTGCGAGCTCGTGATGGGCGACGCGCGGCTCTCGCTCGAGCGTCAGGAGCCCCAGAAATTCCACGTGCTCGTGCTCGACGCCTTCAGCGGCGACGCCGTGCCCACCCACTTGCTCACGCAGCAAGCCTTCGACCTGTACTTGCGGCACTTGCGCCCGGACGGCGTCATCGCCGTCAACATCACGAACCGCCAGCTCGATCTAGCGCCCGTGCTCGAGGGCCTCGCCGAGCAAGCCGGTCTCAAAACCATCCGCATCGACACCCCCTACGATCGCGAGCACCTGCTCTTTCACGCCGACTGGGTACTCCTCACGACCAACGCGCGCTTCCTCGCCACCGTCCCGCCCGCGCCACCGGCCAACCTCCCGCCCACGGCACGCAAGGTGCTCTGGACCGACAGCTACTCGAACCTGTTCGAGCTCTTGAAGTAGCGCGCCGACGACCCGGCACCGGTCGGCGGCAATGTTCGAATTCGAAGATTGCCGGCGGTCAGCGGCAACCCGCTCGCGGCGGAGACGGCTCGAGCCGGGTAGCGACGTCGGCGGAAACTCGTTTGGTACCCACACCTACAAGTGATAATTCGGCGCTTCTTCCGAGATCATCACGTCGTGGACGTGGCTTTCGCGCAGTCCCTGGCTCGTGATGCGGATGAACTGGCCGTTCTTGCGGAGCTCCGGGATCGTCTTCGAGCCCGTGTAACCCATGCCGGAGCGTAGGCCTCCGACGAGCTGCTGGATGATGCTGGCGAGCGAGCCGCGGTGGGGAACGCGGCCTTCGATGCCCTCGGGAACGAGCTTCTCGTCCGCCGCGCCCGCCTGGCCGTAGCGGTCCTTGCTGCCGCGCTTCATCGCGCCGAGCGAGCCCATGCCCCGATAAACCTTGTAGCTGCGCCCCTGGTAAAGCACGAGCTCGCCGGGTGCCTCGTCCGTTCCGGCGAACAACGACCCAATCATCACGGTGGAGGCTCCGGCGGCGATCGCCTTCGTGACCTCGCCCGAGTATTTGATCCCGCCGTCGGCGATCACGGGAATGCCGCGCGGCTCCGCCACCTCGGCGCAATCCGCGATGGCGGTGATCTGCGGCACGCCGATCCCCGCCACGATGCGCGTCGTGCAGATGCTGCCCGGTCCGATACCGACCTTGATGGCGTCCACTCCGGCGTCGATGAGCGCGCGCGCCGCCTCGGCCGTCGCGATGTTGCCGGCCACGAGCTCCATGTTCGGGAAGCGCTTCTTCGTGTCGCGCACGGCGTCGATGACCCCCCGCGAGTGGCCGTGCGCCGTATCGACGACGATCACGTCCACGCCGACCTCGACGAGCGCTTCGGTGCGGGCGATCCGGTCCGGGCCCGGACCCACGGCGGCGGCGACGCGCAGCCGCCCGCGATCGTCCTTCACGGCGAAGGGATGCCGCTCCGCCTGCAACAAGTCCTT
>DASUGE010000072.1:0-2088 GCA_036274215.1 Polyangiaceae bacterium
TCCCAAGAAGAGTACGGACGCGGTCACCCGTCGGCAGATTGCCGGCGGACCCACCGACGACGATCTCGAAGCAGGTAAGGACGACCCCGAGCTCTCCAAATTGCGTGAGGCCGAGCGCGTGCTCTTTCCGCGGCCGCTCCCCGGCGTCTCCGCCGGCTGGTCGTGGGACTTGCCGAGCGCGGAGGGCCCGGACACCGAAGTGTCGACGACGGGCCTGCCGCCGGAGCTCGGCGCGCGCACGCCGGCGCCCGTCGCGAAGGACGCCGATTGGTTGCGCGGTCTCTCGCTGCCGAATCTGCCGCTTCGCTACGACGAGCGCGTGCTCAAGTATTTGAAGTTTTATCGCGACAGCCCGAGCGGTCGCGCCATCGCTCGAGTTTGGGCGAAAAAGAGCGGGCGCTACTCGACGGCGCTCCGTGCTGCGCTCGCGCGCGCCGGCCTGCCCACGGATCTCGTGTGGCTCTCGCTGATCGAGAGCGGACACAATCCGCTCATTCAGTCGCCGGCCGGCGCGGTCGGGCTCTGGCAATTCATGCCGGACACCGCGCGCACCTACGGTCTCACCGTCGATCGCTGGGTCGACGAGCGCCTCGACCCCGAGCGCGCCACGGACGCGGCCGTGCGCTTCCTCGCGGATCTCTACCGGCGCTTCGGCAGCTGGGATCTCGCGATGGCCGCCTACAACATGGGCCACGGCGGGCTCGCTCGCGCGGTGAAGAAGTTCAACACCAACGACTTCTGGGAGCTCGCGCGGCACGAGGCGGGCATCCCGTGGGAGACCACCCTCTACGTGCCGAAGATCCTCGCGACCGCCATCGTGATGAACAACAAGAAGTCGTTCGGGCTCGACGGCATCGAGCCGGATCCCGCCGAGAGCTTCGGAGTGGTCGAGGTCGGCCCCGGCATCTTGCTTTCCGATCTCGCGGGGGGGCTCGGCGTGGACGGCGCGCTCGTCGAGCGGCTCAACCCGGCGTACGTCGCGGGGCGAACGCCGCCCATCGCGCCGGGCCGCGCCTCGCCGAGCTATCGCGTGCGCGTGCCCGCTGGGACGAAGATCGCGGCGGGCAGCTTGCTTTCGGCGGGACCGCGCGGTGATCTCGTCTCTTACGTAGTGAAAGCCGGCGACACGCCCGCCTCCATCGCGCGCGTGAATCGCGCGAACGAGGCCACGCTCCGGACTTTGAATCGCATCGGCTCGCAGGAGGTGCTCGCCGCGGGCACGATCCTGCTCTTGCCGCGCGCCGAAGCACAGGCGTCCGATCCCGGTCCGCGCGAGGACGACGTCGTCGTGATCGCGCGCGACGTGTCGGCGCCGGCCGACACCGTGCGCGTCTTCTATCCGGTCGTTCCGGGTGACACGCTCGCCTCCGTGGCTTCGAGCTTCGGCGTCGCGTCTTCCGAGCTCGTCGCCTGGAATGCGCTCGATAGTGGGGCACGTTTGCAGGAGGGCATGGTGCTACAGGTGTTCCCGAAAGCCTCACGAAGCCTCGCCGAGGTGCGTGTGTTGAAGGAGGGCTCGGTGCGCGTGCTGCTCGCGGGATCGCCGGGATTCTTCGACTACTTCGAGGGGCTGAACGGGCGGCGGCGTCTGATCGTGACCGTGAAGAACGGTGACACTCTTGCCACGATCGGAAAGCGCTACGACATGAGCGTGGGTTGGATGGAGCGCATCAACCGGCGCTCGCGCACCGATCGTCTCGCGGCGGGTGAAACCGTGGTGGTCTACGCCGATCGTTCGAAGTACCCTCAACCCGTGTTGACTCCCAAAACCGTTCCGCTACCGCCGCCGGTCGTCGCCGCGTCGGTCGCCACGCTCGAGACCACCGCCAAGGCGAGCTCGGAGAGCAAAGCGAGTCGTCGCCAGCCGGAACCGCAAGCGCTGCCATGAGCGACCTCACCGCAGTCGTGCTTGCGGCCGGTCTCGGCACGCGAATGAGGAGCACCACGCCGAAGGTGCTGCATGCGCTCGCGGGCCGTCCGCTCGTCGAGTTCCCGGTGCGCGCCGCGCTCGAGCTCGGCGCCTCACGCGTGGTCGTCGTGACGAGCGGTCACCCGGCGATCGCCGAGCGCCTGGATCGCGCCTTTCCG
>DASUGE010000073.1:0-3340 GCA_036274215.1 Polyangiaceae bacterium
CGGGGGACCATCCGTGAGGCGTCGCCGCAAGGAACGCTTGCGGCTCGCGGCGCTCGTGCTCGCGGGGGCGCTATCCATGAGCCGAGCCGCAACCGCTCAGGCCGAGCCCCCGGCGCCCGTCCAGCGCGAGGCGGAGCTTTCCTGGGATACCGACCGGGGCCTGCTCTACCTCGACATCGCCTTTCGCGACGTGCTCGACGCCAACATTCGCGGGAAGCTCTCGCGCGGGTTGCCCACGACGGTGGTGCTCACCGCCACCGTGCAGCGAGCCGGCAGCAACGAGCCCATCTCCACGACCACGCAGACCTGCCGCATCACGTGGCACGTGTGGGAAGAAGCGTATTATCTCGAGATCGTGCGCCCTGGGGCGACGCAGACGCGCTGGACGACCACGCTCGAGGGCGTCTTGCGGCGCTGCGCCGAAGCGCATCGACTCCTTGCCGGAGATGCGACGCAGGTCTCGCCGGCAGTCGCGCTTTACGCGCGAGGCAGCATCCAGATCAATCCCGTCAGCCCGGAGGTTCTGCAGAAGCTGCAACGCTGGGTGATGCGCCCGAGCAGCACCGGCACGGCCGCGCCGGGCGACGCGCTCTTCAGCACGTTCACTGGCCTTTTTCTGCAGCGCATCGGCGAAGCGGAGCGCGAGGTACGCTTCTTCACGCGACCGAAGCTGCCGGTTCGGTTCAGCAGCAAGCAAGAGGAGAAGCGCCAATGACTCCCTGGTTTCCCATCGCGCTCAAGCTCTCGGGCCGCCGCTGCCTGGTCGTAGGCGCCGGCGAGGAAGCCGAAGCACGCGCCGCGGCGCTTCGCGAGGCCGGCGCCGAGGTGATCCGAAGCACGGTCTTTGAGCCGAGCCAGCTCGACGGCGTCTGGCTCGCTGTGCTCACGACCCGCGACATCGTGCTCGCGAGCGCCATGGACCGCGAGTGCGAGGCCCGGCGCATCTTCTTCGCGGCAGTCGACGAGCCGAGCGTCGGGAGCTACGCGCACCTCGCGCTCGCGCGTGCCGGCAACGTCACCGCCGCCATCGGCACGAACGGCGAGGCCCCGGCCCTGGCGCGGCGCCTGCGCGAGCTCTTGGCCGACCTGTTCGAGCGCGCGAATTTGGCAGAATTTGCCGAGCAGCATGCGGCGCTCCGACGTGCGACGCCTTCGTCCGAACGGCGCGAGGTGCTCGGCGCCGACGTGCGCAGCCTCCGTCTCGACGGCGAGCTCGTGGTGCCGCGGCGCTCCTGACTCGCTGGGACGCGACGATTCGAAGCGCCATGCGGGCTGAACGACGACCTCGAACGCTGCGCGCGTCCATGCAGGCCTGCTGCTCACGTTCACGTGGATCGCCCATGCCTTCGCGGAGCCGCTCGCTCGGGTCGAGACGAACGCCGACTGTCCGACCGTCGCCGCGCTCACCACGGCGCTCGCCGGGCGACGTCTCCCCGATGCCGCGAGGTCCTACGGCCTCGCCTTGCGCAAGCTTCCGGACGGCGCCGACCTCACGCTCAGCGACGGCGCCGGCTCCCCCGTCCTCGAGCGCCGCTTGACGAGCCCCGACTGCACGGCCCTCGCCGACGCCGCCGCCCTGATCACCGAAGCCTACTTCGTCGAGCTCGCCGCCCACTCCGCGTCCGGCGCATCCGCCCCGGCGTCCCCTTCCTCTTCCGCCGCCGCTCCCTCTCCCGTTCCTCCCCCCACCTCCCCTCCCGCTATCGCTACCGCTACCCCTAGCCCTAGCCCTAGCCCTAGCCCTAGCCCTAGCCCTAGCCCTAGCCCTAGCCCTAGCCCTAGCCCTAGCCCTACCCCCACCCCTAGCTCTGCCTCCCATTCCGCCCCGATCACCTTCCCGCGCCTCACCGCCGCCATCGGCGGCGGCGCCGACGTCTATCTCGAAAAAGGCGCAGTCGCCGCCAACGCGCAGCTTGGCGTCGGCCTCTGGCCCACGGACAGGCTCGAGCTCGAGGCGCACGGCGTCCTTGCCACTCAAACCACGCTGGACTCGCCGCCCAACGAAGTCTTGCGCCTCGAGCGCCGTGCCGCGCTCCGAGCGCTCCCGTGGTTTGGTGCCACGCCGCTCATTGCACCGTGGGCGGGAGTGGGGGCGGCGCTCACCCGCCTCGAGGCAGTCGACTTGTCGAGCGCTCCCGAACGCAGCGTCTGGTCACCGATCCTCGAGGGCGGCGTCGCGACCATCGTTCCCGTGACCCGCCAGATTGCGCTCGGTGCCGAGCTCGGCTGTCACGTGCTGCTCACGCGCGAGACCTACGTCATCGCCCCCGAGGGCGAGGTGGGGACGGGACCCCGCTTCGGCTGCTCGCTGATCGCGTCGGCAAGCTGGTCGAACGAGCCGCTCGTCGGGCGGGCCGCGAGTGCGCAAGCCGCGAGCACCCGCTGAAATACCTGAAATCATTGGACAATCCGTAGCTAGTGATCGCCCGGCGCCCCCAGCGCCACGATGAGGTGTGACCATGTGGGCCGACGGGTCAGTGGAGGCACCGGAAGCTGGTGCGCCGCCGCAAGCGGGCGCGTCGCTCGAAGTCGCCTTCACGCGCCTCTACCAAGAACACTTCGAGCGCGTCTATCGCCTGCTTGGCCGCTATGGGATCGCGCCCCACGACGTCGATGATCTCGCCCAGCAGGTCTTCATCGTCGCCTATGCACGCCGTGACGCGCTCGCTGAGCTCAAGAATCCCCACGCCTGGCTAGCGGCCATCGCGGTGCGGGTGGCCCACGAGCACTACCGCTGGCGCCGCGTGCGACGACTGAAGGCGTGGGTCGTCGAGCACTCGTGGGCAGCGCGCGGCGCAGACGAAGCAACACCGGAACGTGAAGCGCTTCGCAGCGAATCGGCCGCACGGGTCCGGAGCGTCCTCGAGCAGATGAGCAAGAAGCTTCGCGACGCGCTCGTCCTGCTCGAGCTGCAAGGGCTCGCCACGGAGGAAGCTGCCGAGATCCTCGCCATCCCTCCGAACACGCTGCGGTCGCGACAACGGCTAGCAAAAGAGAGCTTCGAGCGGCTGTGGCTCGCCGCGGAACAGCAGAAGGAGCGGTCACGATGAGCAACTCGAGCATCGACTTTGCCAAGGTGCGCGAGCTCGTGACGCTCCCCCCACCCCGCGGCATGAAGGCGCGCGTCCTCGAAACCGTGCTCGCGGAGAAATCGCGCCCCTCGCTGCGTGTGCCGCGCACGCTCTCGCTCGTTTTCGTACTGCTCCTCGTGTCAGCAACCGCTGCAGCCGTCGTCGGTTCATCCCTCGCGCCCTGGTCGCGCCCCCTGCGCTGGCTCCAATTGTTTCGCCCCACTGCGCCCCCCCCGGCTGCGCCCACCGCGCACAGCGTCCTAGAACCC
>DASUGE010000074.1:0-3435 GCA_036274215.1 Polyangiaceae bacterium
GCTACATCGATCGACTGTATCGACCCTGACCTCTCCGGAATCACCCGTGACAGCGCACTGACGGGCGCTCCTTCCGGAACGGACGCGTCGGGCCGCTCACGCGAGTCCAATCTCGTTTCTGCTGCGTGACCCATCAGCGACGGCGGGATGATTTCCGGGGAGGCGGCCGGCAGGCTCGATCGCAACGCGGAGGTAGCGATTGGCGACCGGACGGAAGATCGAGGACGAGAGCGAAGCGCGGCGATGTCTGTTGGCGGCGAAGCGAAGCGGCCTGAGCGCGGGTGAGTGGGCGCGGGGGCGGGGAATCGACGGGCGGTCGCTGCACGCCTGGCAGATGAATCTCGAGCGCGCGGGGGTGCCCGCTCGGACACGACGGCGAGAGCCGAGGGTGACCCCGGCGGCGCGTGAGTTGGTCGAGCTCGTTCCCGCGACGCGTGGCGGGGGCGCAGGCCGGTACGTGCTCGAGGTCGCCGGAGCCCGCGTGGAGTTCGGCGACGACGCCTCGGTCGCGACGCTGCGCCGAGTGCTCGAGGCACTGCGCTCGTGCTGAGCCTGCCTCCGACGGTGCGCGTGTTCGTGGCGGTCGCCCCGCTCGACATGCGCGGTTCGTTCGACGCGCTCGCCGGCGCGGTGCGGCGGCTCGGACTCGATCCGGTCGACGGCCATCTCTATCTGTTCCTCAACAAGCGCCGGCGGATCGCGAAGGCGCTTTGGTTCGACGGCTCGGGCTGGTGCGTGCTCGCCAAGCGGCTCGAGGCTGGCAGCTTTCAACTTCCGCCGCTCGACGGAGACAAGCCGCAGGTGGCGATCGATGGATCGACGTTCGCCTCACTGCTCGCCGGCATCGACTTCACAGCGTCGCGACGCGGGTGGTACCGCCGACCTCGGCTCGAAAAAGTGACGAATCCGATCGACACGGATCTCCGAGTATGATCTCTACTGGTCTGTGGATGAGCTCGAAGCGCTGCGGAGAGAGAATGCCGCGCTCCACCGACAGCTCGCGGCGCAGCGCGAGCAGATCGCTCAGCTCATCGTCGAACTCGCACGGCTCAACGAGCGCGTCTCCGAGCTGCTCGCCGTAGCGCAGCGCAAACAGCGGAAGGCGGCGGCGCCCGTCACGGCAGCGCCCCCACCCGCACCTCCAGCAATCGAAGGCGAGGCTCGGCGCGCGTTCGAGGAGCGGCCCAAGGCGCCCCAGAAACCTGCCGAGGAGCGCGCCGCGAGGAAGAAATCTCGCCCCACCGGGCGCAAGCCGCTTCCGCCCCACCTCGAAGCGGAGGAGCACGAGCTCCGCCCGGATGCCTGCGCCGCATGCGGCGGCGCGGCCCTGGACGTCGCGGACGAGCTCGTCGAAGAGAAGCTCCACGTCGTCAAGGAGCACCAGCGAAGGCGCGTTGTTCGTCGGTACACGTGCCGTTGTCGTGCCTGCGGCGAGCGCACGACGCTCCGCTCGCTGCCGGCCCCGTACGAGCGCTCCAAGATCACCTGCGAGTGGCTCGCGTGGCTCGTCTACCAGAAGTTCTGGCTGCTCACGCCGCTCGATCGCATCCGACGCGACCTGGGTGAGCGCGGCATCCCGCTCTCCATGGGGACGCTCGTCTCGTTCATCGAGCGTGCCGCAGACTTGCTCTCGGGCATCGATGGGTTGCACTGGAAGCAGCTGCTCGCAGGCTCATGGATGGCCACCGACGGCACCGGTATCAAGGTCATCGTTCCGAAGCTTCCCGAAGCTCACAACGGCTATCTCGAGCTCTATCGCAACGACGAGCTTGCCGTTTTTCAATACGAGCCCACCAAAGATGGTGACGTTGTCACCGCGAAACTCAGGCCTTTTCGCGGCACTCTCACCGCTGACGCCGAGCACCGCTTCAACGATGTCTTCGCGTCAGGCCGCGTCATTGAAGCGGGCTGTAACGCGCACGGCCGCCGCAAGTTTCGCGACGCCGAAGCAACGCAACCAGTGCTCGCTGCCGAGGGCGGCGCGTTCATCGGCGCCATCTACGGCGAAGAAGAGAAGGCCCAAAAACTCGGACTGCGCGGCGACGCGCTACGCCAACACCGGCAGCAGCACATCCGCCCCGTCGTGCGCGACTTTCAGCGCTGGCTCGACGCCGTCAAGCCCACGCTCTTGCCGTCCGAGCCGCTGGCGGCGGCTGTCGCGTACTACAAGAACCACCGCGACGCGCTCTTCCGCTTCGTCGACGACCCCTTCGTCCCCATCGACAACTCGCCCACCGAGCGCGAGTTCCAGAACGTCGCCAAGCTCCGACTCAACATGCTCTTCGCCGGCAGTTCCGAAGGCGCTCACCGCGCCTGCGTCCTGCTCGGTATCATCGCTACCTGCCGCGCTTTGCGCGTTTCCGCGCAGGCCTATCTCGCCTGGGCATTCGAACGGCTCGGCACGCACCGCGACGTCTTCGACCTCCCGCTCGAAGCGATCACTCCCGCTGCCTTCAAGAAGACGCTCGGATAGCTTCGCCGCTGCGCCGCGCCGCGGCCGTGGTCGTGGCTCTGTCGACCGCTTTAGCCCCGCAGGCTGCCTACACGCATCGGCGTCGCGCTCGATTCTGCCCGAAAGCCTTCCGCCAATCATCCCGCCATCGCTGATCGGTCACGGAGCGGAGCCTGCGCGCCGCAGTTGACATAATCCCCCTGGATTATGTGCAAGCGAGGCTCGGGCGCGGGGCTTGCCGGCCGACCACGTCGAGCTCGTTCTTGCCGGCGTCCAGCTTCTTGTGAACCACGATCACGCCCGTGCCGTCCCACGTCAGCACCTTCATCGTGTGCCCGCGTTTCCCCACGAACACGAAAAGAGCTTTCGACCGAGGCTCCGCCTGCATCCGCTCGCGCACCACTCCACCGAGCCGCTCGTAACCGAACCGCATATCGACCGGCTCGAGCGCCACGTAGATCGGCAGCCCCTGGCCAATCACGACTCGCCTAGCGCCGTCACGACCTGCCGCAGCAGCTCAGCGTCAAATCCAGCTTCGACTCGCACGCGAGCTCGTCCGACCTCGAGCACTAGCGACGATGACGGCGACCACACCGCCGGCACGAGCCGCGCGAACATCGGCTTACTCGCCGCCCGCGCCTCCTTCATCCACAGGTACGCCGCCGACGCACCCACTCCCATCCGCGCAGCCACGATCGGCACCGTCTCCCCCGCCCGTACCTCCGCGATCAACTGCTCCCGTTGCTCAGCCGTGTACCGCTTCCGCATGTGCCACGTCTAAGCGCCCTGACCGGCGCACGAAAGATGGGGTCGGCACAGCGGTTACTGACGCGGGTAGAATCGACGACGTGATCGGTCTCGCCGACAACGTGCACGAGCACCGCGCCCCCGCCGGTGATCGCGTGCACGCGCGTCCCGGTGGTCACCTGCAGCGCGCGACGTACGCGCGTCCTCGCGCGCGTGCGGACAAAAACTCGCGTCAG
>DASUGE010000075.1:0-3205 GCA_036274215.1 Polyangiaceae bacterium
GTGCTGTTCTCCGGCTACGCGGATTTTCCGCTCGAGCAGCGACTCGAGCCCGACGCCTACGAGGCGTTCCTCGCGAAGCCCTTCACGATCGAAGGCCTGATGGACACGATCAGGAAGGTGCTTGCCCGGTGAGCGCGAGCCGTAGCGCCCGCGAAAGGCTCACGAAGCGTCCTTCGACGCGGAAGCAACGTCCCGACGCGTCGGCTTCGACGCGTCGCGAGCCACGGACCTTGATTGACAGCGACTGCCCCTGAAACTTCGCGCCGAGGGTCGAGCCCGGCGGTGACGCGAACGGCGCGAGCAGCGTCACGTGCTCGCCGTCGAGCGCCGTCACGAGCGCCGTCCCGCCCCGCTCGAGCTCGAGGAGCTTCTCCGCGTCGCTCATCCGCGCCTCGCGCGCATGGCTTGACGCGCCTCTTTGTCGGCGTCGCGCGCCTTGACCGCCTGGCGCTTGTCGTACTTCTTCCGCCCTTTGCCCTCGGCGATCTCGAGCTTCACGCGGTTGTTCTTGAAGTAGCACTTGGTGACGATGAGCGTCATGCCGTCGCGCTGATTCGCGCCGCGCAGCTTGTCGATCTGCTCCTTGCGCAGGAGGAGCTTTCGCGGGCGCCGCTCCTCGTGCCCGAACGCGGCGTGCTTGAGCGGCGGGATTCGGAGCCCCTTCACCCAGGCCTCCCCGCGCCCGTCGATGTCGACCCACGCGTCCGTGAGATCCGCGGAGCCCTCGCGCAGCGAGCGTACCTCGCTGCCGATCAGCACGAGGCCCGCTTCGAACGTGTCGCCGACGTCGTAGTCGAAAAACGCGCGTCGATTCTTGGAAACCAGTCGGTCGCCGCCCTCCTTCGAGCTCTTCTTGTCCGGGGCGCGCGCCATGGCCGGGCGGAGTCATACCCGAGAACGGCGCCCGAGGGGATTGTGCTAAACCAGGCCGAGCGGGAATGAGCGCGCCCATGGTCGAGCAAGGCGAGCCTCCGACGCTCGAGGCCGGAACCGTCGTAGCGGGTCGCTACAAGGTGCTCCACCTGATCGGCAAGGGCGGAATGGGCGTCGTGTACCGCGCCGAGCACGTGCACATGCGCAAGACCGTGGCGCTCAAGGTCTTGCATCGCGAGTACCTGAAGGTGGAAGAGGTCGTCGCCCGCTTCGAGCGCGAAGCCGTGGCCGCCGCGCGCATCGAGCACCCGAACGTGGTCGCCGCGAGCGATTTCGGCAAGCTCGAGGACGGCTCCTTCTACCTGGTGCTCGAGTTCGTCGACGGGCAGAGCCTCCGCTCGCTGATCGAAGAAAGCGGCGCGCTGCCCCTCGGGCGGACGATTCGAATCGCCCAGCAGACGCTGCAGGCGCTCGGCGCCGCGCACGGAAACCACATCGTGCACCGCGACCTCAAGCCGGACAACGTGATGCTCGTCGCCGACGCCGAGGGGGAGGATCGCGTGAAGGTGCTCGACTTCGGCATCGCGCGCGTCGCGGGTCCAGAGGCGCGTGACGCGACCAAGCTCACGCAGATGGGCATGGTGATGGGCACCGTCGCGTACATGTCGCCGGAGCAAGCCACCGGCCAACCCGTCGACGAGCGTGCCGACCTCTACTCGTTCGGCGTGATGCTCTACGAGATGATCGCCGGCGTCGTGCCCTTCGACGCGGAGCTGCCTTCGCAAGTCTTGGCGCGGCAGCTCGTGGAGGAGCCGCCGCCGTTGCCCGTGGGAACGCCCGAGCCGCTCGTGCGGCTCGTCATGGATCTGATGCAGAAGAAGCCGGAAGATCGCCCGGCTTCCGCGCAGGAGGTGCTCGAGCGGCTCGCCGAGCTCACGGCCACGCCGTCCGGGCGCGTGGTCGCGCCGCCCTCGGGCCCGCCGCGCGTCGTGTTTTACGCTGCGGGTGGAGCGGTGGTGCTGTTTGCGATCCTCGGCTTGGCGCTTTCGGGCGGAGAGAGCGAGGACGGTGCCGCCAGCGCGGAGCCGGCAGCATCGAGCGTGCCGGCAGCGACCGGCAGCGCGCCACCCGGAGCCGAGGCGAGCGAGCCCCCGAAGGCGACGCCGTCCGTGACGCCCGCGCCCGTGGCGCCGCCGCCCCCGAGCGCCGAGGCGCGTCCAGCCGACTCCAGCAGCAAAACGGCGCGCCCCGCCACCAAGTCGACGGCCAAGACGGCGAAGAGCAAGTCACCGCCTCCTCCCACGAACAATCCGCCGAAGCGAAAGACCGGCCCCGGCGGCATCTACATTCCCCCGCCGAGCGAGTGGTTTAACTAGGCCGGGTCCTCCCGTCGGAGGAGGTGTGGCGGGTTTGTAGCGTTCTGCGCGCCACGAGGTCGACGGCCGATGCGGCGTGGGGTGCCTCTCGCCGGGGAGGTGATCCCGACGCTTTTCTTTGTGTTTGTTTTCGGGGCCCCGGGCCCGAAAACGGCGTCTGACAACTTGCTTGCCGGCGGTTTTGGGCTGGCGTCAGCGACGCGCTTGCGGTGGCGCGCTCCCGGTCTCACGTTTGCGAGCCCAATGCTTCGCACCGTCCTTCGGGGAGGTGAAACACACAACCTGAAGTCGATCGACCTCGAGCTATCCCCGGGCGAGGTCGTCGCCATCACCGGCGTTTCAGGCTCGGGGAAGAGCAGCCTCGCGATCGACACGCTGTACGCCGAGGGACAGCGCCGCTTCGTCGAGAGCTTCAGCCCCTACGCGCGCCAATTCCTGGAGCGCCTCGAGCGCCCGCCGACGAAGAAGCTCGAGCCGGTGCCGGCGGGAATCGCCGTCGATCGGCGCGCGCCTGTGAAGAGCTCGCGCTCGACGGTATCGACGATGGCCGACATCCAGCCGTATCTGGCGGCGCTCTTCCTACGCGAGGCGCAGCCGGTGTGCCCGGAGCACGGCGTGTCCGCGGTTTTCCTGGATCCGAAGACTGCCTCCGCGCGCGTCGTGGCGACGCTCGGGGAGGGGCGCGCGACGCTCACGTACTCGCTCAGCGTGCGCGACAAAGAGGGCTACCTCGAGGTGCGCGAGACGCTGCTCCGCGACGGCTACCGGCGCGTCTTTCACGAAGGGGAGGCGCTCGATCTGGACGAGCTTGCACCCTCGCGGGCCGCGAAGGCGAAGAATCTGCACGTCGTGCTCGACCGGCTCGTGCCGGCGCGCGACGCCGCGCGGCTCGCGCAGAGCATCGAGACGGGGTGGGGGCGCTCGGGCGGGCTCGTGCACGTGCACGGCGAGGCCGA
>DASUGE010000076.1:0-5499 GCA_036274215.1 Polyangiaceae bacterium
GTACGGCTCGCGCGGCGCCGCAACGTCCGGCGGGATGGTGACGGTCGTCTCGGGCGGCGCCGCGGCCGACGCCGCCGGCGGTGCCGCGGTGCTCGGTGGCGCCGCCGAGCTTTCGGGGGCGGGCGGCGCCGCGGCTTGCTCGCGCGCCTCGGGCGAGTCGACGAGCAGCGCGACGACGAGCGCGAGCGAATCGTCGAGCGCCGAGCAGTGCGGCGCGCGCGTCTTGAGCTCGCGACGTCCGAGCGCCGCGCCGTGACGGTCGAGGAGCACGACTTCCGCAGCGAAGGTGCGCTCGGCGCGGCGCTGGAAATGCAGGCTCACGCCGACGGCGCCGCGACCCGCCGGCACGAAGACGGGGCGCTCGAGCCTGCGCTCGACGGCAGTCTCGAGCGCCGAGGCCTCGAGGCACGACTCCGCTCCCGCTTCCCGGGTCACGTCGAGTGACGCGGTGGGTGCGGGCGCCTCGGCTCGCGTCGTGCCCCGGGTCAGAAGGACGCCGAGCGCGAAGGCAAGAGCAGGGCGAGCGCGCCACATGCCAGGGGAGCCTACCAGGACGTGATAACAATCGGCGCTCCGGTGGGACTTCCGGACGAACCGCCACGATGAACGCTCCTCGCTCGGTCGGCAGCGTGGCGGCCCTGGTCGCTTCCCTCCTGCTCGGTGCCGCCGCACGGGCCGCCGAGCCGGTGCGGCTTTCGTACGAGGCGCCGGCGGAATGCCCGAACGAGGCGACCTTCGTCGAGCGCGTGCGCGAGCGAACGTCCCACGTCGAGCTCGCCCCACCCGGAGCGCTCGCGCGAAATTTCAGCGTCGTTCTGAGCGTCGATGCAACCGGCGCCGGCGGACGCGTCGATTTCGTCGACGTCGACGGGGTGCCCGTGTCGCGCGCCGTACGCGGCGCGACGTGCGACGAGGTCACGTCGGGCCTCGCGCGCGTGACGGCGCTCGCCCTCGGCGCCACCGTGAACGATACCGCACCCGAGGAGCCACGACCGGAACCTCCACCCGTGACGCCGCCCGCTCCGGCCCAGCCAACGCCACCAGCATCGGTACGAGGGGGCCCGCCACCGCCCGCGAGGACGGCGCCGGGCGAGGCCACGGCGGGGATCGGCGCCGGCTTCGTCGGCTGGGCGGGACCTCGCGGAGGCCTTTCGCTCGACGCGTTCCTGGCGTGGGCGTTTCGCCCGCAGGGCCCCTCGCTACGGCTGAGCGCGTGGCACTGGCGCGCCTCGGACGAGAGCGCGGGGCGTGAGGCCACCTTTCTCGGCTGGGGCGGCAGGCTCGAAGGCTGTCCGTTGCGGATCGCTCGCGAGCGGGTCTTCGCGGAGCCGTGCCTCGGCACCAATCTCGGCCTTTTCCGCGCGAAGGGCTTCGCGGGCCCCGCCGTGTCTCGGGGAGAGACGACCGATCTCTTCTGGGGCGACGGGCTGCTCATCGGAAGGCTCGGGATTTGGCTCGGACGGCGCGTCACCGTCGAAGCGCAAGGGGACCTGGCGTTCCCGCTGCTACGGCACGAATTCGGCTTCAACGACGCGAACGGCAACCCGACGGGCGACGTGTTCGTCATCCCGACGGTGAGCGGCGGGGCCGAGCTTCACGTCGGCGTGCACTTTCCGTGATCGAACGGCACGCTTGAGCGGGATAAGCCGTGGTGCTCCCTGATCTCGCGCTTGGGCCGCTTTCCGAGAGCGCCGGCGACGGCCTTTCGAGCGCGGCCGTGCCCGAGCTTGCCGAGGCGCACTTCGGATACGTCTGGCGTCTTTGCCGGCGGCTCGGCCTATCCGAGAGCGACGCGGACGACGCCGCCCAGCAGGTGTTCATCACCGCGGCGCGCCGCCTCTCGGACATTCGTGCGGGGCGCGAGCGAGCGTTTCTGTACGGCGTCGCGGTGAACGTCGTCGCCAAGTCGCGACACGCGCGCGCCCGCCTGCGCGAAGCCGGGGAGGTCGATCTGGACGCGCTCGAGAGCGAGCTACCGAGCGTCGAAGAGCTGTCCGACCAGAGAGCCGCGCGTGCTCTGCTCGATCGCGTGCTCGACGCGATGTCGCTCGATTTGCGCGCCGTCTTCGTCCTTTACGAGATCGAGGAGCAAACGGTCGCCGAGATCGCCGAGACGCTCGCGATCCCCGTCGGCACGGCCTCCTCGCGCCTGCGCCGGGCCCGCGAGGATTTCGCCGCCCGGCTCGCGCGGCTCGAGGCACGACGGCGCTTCTCAGGAGCAACGCGATGAACGATCCGGAACGACTCCTCCACGGCTCTCCCGACGGCCTCTCCGCGCGACTTTTGCGGGCCGGCGCCGACGAAGCTCCGGCGCGCCGCAGCCTCGAACGGACGCTGGCGGCGCTCGGTGCCGCCTCGACGGCGCTCGGCGCAGCCGGCACGGCGGGCGCGCTCGGCACCGCTGGCACCACCAAAGTGGCCACGACGCTCACGCTCGTCAGTCTGGCCAAATGGGCCGGCGTCGGCGTCGCGAGCGGCGTTGCCGTGTCGCTTGCGGCACACGTCGTCGCGCACGCGCCGGAGCCGCACCCGCAGCCCCGCGCGACGGTAGCGAGCAGTGTGGAGGTGCGGCTGGCTCCGCCCCGCGCGCAAGCGGCGTCGGAACCCCCGAGCCCGCCTCCCGAACCGAGCGTCACGCCGGAGCCGCCTTCGAGCGCGCCGGTCGCGGCCGCCATGCATGCCATCACCGAGCGCGACAGCGCGCCGCTCGCCGCCGAGGTCACGTTCGTCGACCGCGGGCGCGCGCTGTTTCAGCGCGGCAACGGGGCCGAGGCGCTCGCTGCGCTCGCCGGCTACGAACAGGCCTTCCCCGAGCGACGCCTGCTGCCCGAGGTGCTCTACCTGCGTATGGAGGCTCTGGCCTTGGCTGGCGAGCGCGCCCCGGCGAGCGACATCGCGAGGCGCATCGTGCGCGACTACGGCAAGGGCCCGCATGCTGCGCGTGCTCGTGCGGTGCTCGCGAATCCGTAGGCGAGCGACGTCGCGTCTCGCCGCTGGCAATGCTTTTTTTCGTGATCGAAACCAACCGCGATCCGGGATGAACGAGCAGGAGACGAAAGGAAGGCCGATGAACGTCGCAAGGTGGGTTGGATTGTTTGGTGCGGGAGTGATGCTCAGCGCGTGCAGCGGGTACTCGAGCCTCGGCGAGATGCCCGCCGCGGGAGGCGAAAGCGACGGCGACGCCATGGGCGGCAGCCAGTCGATGGGAGCGAAGGGCGGGCGGCAAGGCAACGGTGGCACGGGCATGGGCTCCGGCGGTGCGGGGATGGACGCCACCGGCGGCACCGGCATGGGCGCCTTCGGCGGCAGCACCGACGCCACGGGCGGCACGGGTATGGGCGCGTACGGCGGCACGGGCATGGGCTCCGGCGGCTCGGAAATGAGCGTACGCTGCATGACCGCCGCGGACTGCCCGACGCCACCGCCCTTCTGTCCGCTCTGCGCCGACGGCACGCCCGCGTGCCCCGAGCCCACCTGCTCGGACAGCCTCTGCGGCTTCGAGCAGCCGGATTGCCCGACGGGATCTGGCGAGCCGCTACGCTGCATGGTGGCCGAGGATTGCCCGAGCGGGCACTCCTGCGACATGTGCGCCGACGGCTCGGTCTCCTGCGCCGAGAGCTTTTGCTCCGACGGCTATTGCGGCATGGCCGGTCCTGCGTGCCCGGAAACGCCCTGCGCGCATCGCGCGTGCGGTGACCCCTGCATGGCGCCCGACGGCGTGGCCGGATGGTGCGACTTGGACGGCACCTGCTCGACGGCCCAGGACACGGCGTCGAGCTGCGATACGCCCGGTCGGTGCGCGACGGACGACGAGTGCTCGCACGACGGAATCTGCTTCCTCTGCGCCGACGGCACCTGCGCCGACAGTGGATGCCTCGACGGCCAATGCGGCTGGGCCTGCGGAACCGACTACGCCTGCATGACCCCGATGGACTGCCCGAAGACGACGTCGGACGATCCCTGCGTCACGGGCCCCTGGCTCTGCGTGCACGGCGCCTGCGCCCGCGAGTACCAGGGCTGCATGACTCCCGAACAGTGAGTCACGGAAACGGTCGCCGCCGGCGTCGCAACCCGACGCCGGCGCGACTCACCCGCCGAGCTCGACGAGCGCGCGGAGGATCTCGGCGACGGCGGTGGCTTGCGCGGGACAGCCACGGGGCTTGAAGGGCTCGTCGCCGTCGGAGAGCTGGGCGAGGTGGCCGAAGAGCGGGCCCGAATCGACAACGCGCTCGAGCAGGCGCAGGAGCTCTTCGCGGCCTTGGGGCTCGTCACCCCAGCGCTGGTGCGCGGCCCGCGCGTAATAGCCGAGGAGGTGCGTCCAGGCGGTGCCCTGATGGTAGGCGAACTCGCGCTCGGCCGTGTTGCCGCCAAAGTGACCGATGTACCGGCGATCGTTGGGCGAAAGGCTCCGCAGGCCGTGCGGCGTCAGGAGCTCGGACTGCGCGTGGCGCAGGATCGCTTCGCCTTGCCAGTCCTCGAAGAGCGTCGGATCGATGGCGAGCGCGATCAGCGCGTTCGGTCGCACGGCGGAGTCGGCCCAGGCGTCGGCGCGGTCGCGCACCTCGCTCACGCAATCGTAGGGGTACTCGGTCTCCGCGCACCAGAAGCGCGCGCGGAACGCGCGCCGCACCTGTTGGGCTGCGTCGCTCGCCCGCGCAGCGAGCGCGTCGTGACCGTAAAAGCTCGAAAGCGTCGCCAAAAGGTCGGCCCCGCGCGCGAAGAGCGCCTGGTGCTCGATCGCGATGCCGGAGCGCGGTGTCACGGGTTTGCCGTCCACCTGCGCGTCCATCCACGTGAGCGCGACCCCCGGCTCGCCCGTCACGAGCATGCCGTCGACGGAGCACCACACGTGACGCCGCCTGCGCGAGGTGAAACGCACGAACGCACGCACGAGCGCCGGAAAGAGCACCTTCGAAATGAAGGGATCGCGCGGCCCGCACCGCGCCAGGAAGAGCCGTGCCGTCTCGAACAGCCAGAGCGTCGCATCGGGCAGCGGCTTCGTGCGGCGCGCGCCCGGCCGCGGCACCACCTCCGGCAGGAGACCGAAGCGCTGGTGGCGGAGAACCTCGCGCAGCAGCCGCTCCGCCCGTGGAAACTGCTCGCGCGAGAGCAAGAGGCCGGGCAACGCGAGCACGCTGTCGCGCACGTACGGCAGGTGGCTCGGGTAGCCCGCGACGATGACGGGAGGCTCGCGCGCGTCGAGGCAGAACTGCTCGGCCGCGACCGAAAGCACGCGGACGGCGTTCGAGCGGAGCGGCCCCGGATCGTGGCTGCGCAGCGACTCGATCGTCGCCTTGACGGTATCGCCGGGGCGTTCATCGAGCGGTCCGCCCACCGAGACGGCGACGTGATGCGTGCGACCCGGCTCGAGCATGAGCTCGAACACGCCCGGGGTCCAGATGTCCTCCTGGAACGCGAGGCCGTCGGCGCGATCCTCGAGGTACTCGAAGCGACGCCACCAATCGGGCGAACCCATGAACATCCCCTCGTGCGCGAAAT
>DASUGE010000077.1:0-3254 GCA_036274215.1 Polyangiaceae bacterium
CCAAAGGGGAGCTCGAGCTCGGAATCACCGGCCCGCTTTCGGAGTAATCGATGGCGGCTCCCGTCGTCATCGACATGGGCGTCGCCGAACCGGCCGAGGTGCTCGTCCAGGCGATGGTCGAGGCGTGCGACAAGGCGGTCGCCGAGGGCGAGTGCCACCTCGTTCGCGACGCGCCGCAGGAGCCGTATCGCGCGATCGCCATCGTCACCTGGGAGGGGCCGGACAAGGTGCGCATCGAGGTCGGGCTCAGGCGCGAGCAAGGGACGGAGTGGCGCACGCGCGGACTCTCGTTCCAGCCCGAGGACGTCGACGTGGAGCGATTTCGCTCCGTCGGTTTCGTGGTCGGCACCCTCGCAACCGAGGAGGTCGAACAGCCGGCACCCGAGCCGCCACCGCCGCCACCGCCACCACCCTCGACCGTCAAACCACCACCACCGCCACCACCGCCCCCTCGGCCCCCGTCCGAAGAGCGCGCCGAAACGACGAGCTCGGTCGGCATCGTCGGCACCATCGGTGGCGCGCTCGATCAAGGGGGGCCACGCTACGGCGCGGCGCTCCGCGCACGTTTGGGGATCGCTCCGTGGATCGGCGTCATCGCCTCGGCGGGCGGCTCGATGCGACCGCGGGACGACCGCGGTCTTTCTCTCCGCTTTCTCGACGCCGGGCTCGGACTCGGTTTCGTGCTCCAAAAACCACGTCCCATCGGGTGGGAGGCGGGGCTCGAAGGCATGGTGGAGCATTTTCGCGCCGATGCGACTGCGAACGGCTCGACGGACACCATGTCGCGCGTGGTGCCCGCAGCGAGGCTCGAGCTCGATCTCGTCGGCTCCGTTGCCTCGCCGATCGACGTCGTGCTTGGCGGCAATCTGATCTTTCGCCCATCGTCGACAACCGTTGTCGTCGAAGGCCAATCAGCCGGCGCGACGGGACTCATCGAGCTCGGTGCCGTCGCCGGAGCCCGCGTGAAGCTCTAACCCGGAACGCAGAGCCCCTGGTTGCATTTCATTCCGGGACTGCAGTCTTGATTGTCGAAGCAGCCGCGACAGGTGCCGTGATCGCACACCGGAAACAGGTACGGGCAAGCTTGGCTCTCGGAGCACGGCGGGATCTCGCACGCGCCTCGGTCGCAGTCCCAGCCCATGCCGCCGCAGTGAGTCGGGGTCTGGCATTGAACGCACACGTGCGTGAACGTGTCGCAAAGACGGCGATCGGGGGGGCAATAATCGCTCGACGAGCAGTACGGCGCGCAATAGTTCCGCGTCGGATCGCACACCTCGCCGGGACGGCACTCGAGGCTGCTTGCGCAGGCCCGACAATCACGCACACCGTCCGGGCAGTCGGCGTCGGGCCGCTCACCTCCGGTACCCGACTGCCCCCCTCGGCCCGCGCCGCCGCTACCGGAGGTTCCCCCTGCGGACCCACCGGTGCCGCCTTGCATGCCTCCCGACGCCTGGTCCGCCGGGGGAGGCAGGAGCTCGAACGTTTCCCCCGTGCACCCCGAGGCGAGCACGAGGACAAACGCGAAAAGGCTCGGAAAACGCACCAAGTTCATTGGTCGCCTACCAGCCGTCTAGCAGGCACCGAAGCATACCCCCCAGAAGGCCAAAGCAGGGCACCGGGCGGGGCCGGGGCCCCGCCCGGCAACAGGACAGCCGCCCCGCCCGACAACAGGACAGCCGCCCCGCCCGAAAGCAGGACAGTCGCGGAGCCATGAACAGCCGCGGCCGAATTTTCCGGGGGCCGGGGCAGGGGTGCCTGCCATGTCGCGAAGTGGGGTACCATTCGTGCTGTTGGCTCAGTATCAAAAGGCCGTGGGGTCGCGCCTCCGCGTCATTGAGGGGGGTGCCGATCCGCATCTTCGCGGTCCGACCGACGAGCAGATCGTCGATGCGGTGCAGCGGGGTAACGAGCTCGTCGCGGGCCAGCTCTACGACCGACTGCTCGGGGTCGTCGATCGCGCCCTCTACAGGGTGTTCGGCCGCCGCGAGCACGACCACGACGATCTCGTCCAGGCGGCGTTCGAGCAGATCGTGCTCACGCTGTCGCGCCGCTCGTACGCGCGCGCCTGCAGCCTGCCCACCTGGGCGTCCACCATCGCGAGCCACGTCGCTTTCAACGCACTGCGCGCGCGGCGCCGCGAGCGGCGCGTCTTCGATCACGAAGCCTCGCAACATACCGACAGCGAGCCGCCCGCATCCGCCGACTTCGAGCGAAGCGCCGGCGCGCGCGTCGATCTCGAGCGGGTCCGCACCATGCTCGCGCGCATGAAGCCCGAGCGCGCAGAAACCGTGTTTCTGCACGACGTGCTCGGTCACGATCTCGCTGAGATCGCCCTGCTCACGCGCGTGTCGGTCGCCGCAGCGCAGTCGCGCCTCGTGCGTGGCCGCCGGGAGCTTCGCCAGAGGCTCTCCGATCCCCAAGGGGGGAAGTCATGACCGAGGTCCGCCAGGGCGATCCGGTCGATCGCGCGCTCGAGAACCTCGGGCGGGTGGCGGTTCCGGTCGAGGAATCGGTGCATGCGTCACGGCGTCGTGACCGCGTCGTCGGCGTGCTCGGCTCGGCGCTCGGCCGCGTGAGGGCACGTAGAACGTTCGCGCGACGCGCCTGGGTCGCCGTGTTCTCCGTGATGTCGCTCGGCGCGGTGGCCGCCGGCGTCGGCGTCTACGCGAAGCTTCAAGAGCCGGAGGCGCCGGTCATCGTGGCCGAGGAGCAATGGCAAGCGCGCGGCGTCTTCGGGAGCGTCGTCGTCCGCGACGGCCGTGGAGAGCGAA
The DNA here is from genome assembly GCA_036274215.1 of Polyangiaceae bacterium. Taxonomy (GTDB): domain Bacteria; phylum Myxococcota_A; class Polyangia; order Polyangiales; family Polyangiaceae; genus PMG-095. Next base: position 2,772 of record DASUGE010000077.1, read on the forward strand.
GGCTCGCATCGGGCGACGCTCTCGGTATCGGTGATTCCATCGAGGCCCGCGAGGGAGCGAGCGTCGTGCTCGGCCTCTCTTCGGGTGACGTAAGGCTCCGCTCCGGCGGCCGCGTCGAACTGGTTTCGACTACGGCGGTCGAGCGCAAGCTCAAGATCGCGGCCGGAACGGTCGACGTCGATCTCCCGCGCAAGCTGCCGAAGGGTCAGGCGCTCATCCTCGAGACGCCGGACGCGCAGGTTCGCGTCGTCGGCACGGCGTTCAGCGTGAACGTGGCGCTCGACGCGAACGGCAAGCCCGCGACGGAAGTCAGCGTTCGGCGCGGCACCGTGTGGGTGATGCAGCGGGGCGAGCGCCGCGCGACGCTCAACGCCGGAAGCAAGTGGCGCTCGACGCCGGAGGCTCGCGTGACGGCGAGCGCCCCGACGCCCGCGCCGGTCGCCGACGGGCGCAAAGTCTCTGCGAGCACCGCGGGAGAACGCT
>DASUGE010000078.1:0-13072 GCA_036274215.1 Polyangiaceae bacterium
AGCTACGATTTCCCGGGTCACGAGCGGGAGCTGCGGGCCATCGTCGAGCGCGCGATGATCCTCACGAAGGAGACCGAGCTCAGCGCGGGCGACCTCGGCCTCGGCGATCCGCTTCATCGCCAGCCGTCACCCGAGGATCACTTCTTCTGGGTCGACGCGAATCCGGGCGGAACGCCGCCGCCGCTCGATGTCGTCGATCGCGCTTACGTCGCGCGCGTGCTCACGCACACGTCGGGGCGGCGCTTGGCCGCCGCGCACCTGCTCGGCATCTCCTACCCGACGTTCCTGAAGCGCCTGCGCGAGCTCGGCTTCGATCGCCCTCAGCCGCGCTCGGGCGAGCGCAGCCGGATCTGATCGTAAAAGGAGGTCGGCGCGGCGCCGCGCGCTCTCGCGCGTCGAGTAAATTCGCGGAGTTCCGTGCGGGGACCCCGCGCTTTACATCGCGCGGGCGATCCCACATGGTCTCGGCATGTTTCCGCGCCCGCCTCGTACGCTGACCGTGTCGCTCGCGCTCGCCGTGCTCGGCTGCGGTCACTCGGAGCAAGAGTGGCAAGCCGAGCTCGGCAAGTACAACCGCCTGCTCGCGATGCATCAGCAGACCGTGCAAGCCTCGGAAACGACCGAGGCCGAGCTCGACCGCGTGAGAGCCCAGGTCGAGCAGCTCAAGGGCGAGCTCGAGAAAATGGGCGTCAACATGGAATCGTTGAACGAGCAGCTCCAGCAGACGGGCACGCAGAAGGAGCAGCTCTCGAAGAGCGTGCAGGACATGCAGCGCGCCCTCGACGAGTACAAGACCCGCGCGGCTCAGCTCGAGCGCATCAAGCAACGCTTCGAGGCCCTGCGCGACAAGCTGAAGAAGCTGACGGAGCTCGGCCTCAAGGTCGAGATCCGGCGCAACCGCATGGTGATCCGCCTGCCGGGCGACGTGCTCTTCGCCTCCGGCCAGGACGCCCTGCGGCCCGAGGGCAAGAAGGTGCTCGACGCCGTGGCCGAGGTCATTCGCAAGGATCCCCAGCTCTCGAGCCGGTACTTCCAGGTCGCCGGCCACACCGACGACAAACCGCTCCTCGGCGGTCGCTTTGGGGACAACTGGGGCCTCTCGCTCATGCGGGCCCGGCAAGTCCTCCTCTACCTGATCGAGCCCGTAGACCCGAAGAAGGGCGGGGGCGGCCTGAACAAGACGCGGCTCCACCCCGCCGGGTACGGGGAGACGGACCCGGTCGCGAAAAACGACACGGATGAGGGGCGCCAGCAGAATCGCCGGGTCGAGCTCGTGCTCCTCCCGGACGTTGAGGAAATGCTGGATCTTCGTTCACTCCTCTAGGGCGTCGCGGGCGCCGCCGGGCGTCTGGAAGCCGTTCGCGTCGTGCGCGAAACCCCGGCCGGGAGTCCAGCGTACCTAACCCGTGGCAGTATGCCTGGCTGGCGCAGCGGTCCTGACCGGTCTAGGGTCGCCCCGGGTGGACATCCGGGCCGACACGCCGACCGCCGAGCAGCTCATGGAGCGCTACGTCGGGGGCGACTCGGACGCTTTCGGCGAATTGTACCGTCGTGTCTCGCCGAATCTCATGGGGTACCTGCTGCGCCTGACGCGCAATCGCGAGCGCGCCGAGGATTTGCTGCAGGTCACCTTCTCGAAGCTTCACCGCGCGCGCGAAAGCTACCTCAAGGGGGCTCCCGTACTGCCCTGGGCGCTCGCCATCGCGCGACGCTCTTTCCTGGACGAGCGTCGTGCGGCAAAATCGAGGACTGAGGATCTGTCGGCCGACGGAACGCTTCCGGAGCCGGCACCCGTGCCAGAGGGCGTGTCGAATGACGTATCGGACGCTATCGAGCGGGCGCTGGACGGGCTTCCCGAGGCTTACCGAGAGGCGATTCAGCTGACCAAAATCTCCGGTCTCAGCATTGCGGAAGCGGCCTCCGTGCTCGGCACGAGCGAGACGGCCGTCAAGCTGCGCGTGCACCGCGGGTACAACCTGCTCCGTAAGGAGCTCGAGCAGTTCTCGAGGGCGACGTGAGCGAGCCGGATCCTCTCGACAGCCTCCCGTGGCCGGGCCCCAAGCCTCCGTCCACGAGCTGCAGTCAGAAGATCCACCAGGCGTGCATCAAGGATCTCAGCCCCAAGGAGTGCACGAGCGCTCGCCGGCGAGCCGCGCTGACGCTCCTCATTCCGGTCTTCACCGTGGGCGCGTTCTCGCTCCTCGCGATGTGGCGCGGAGTCGAAGAGAGCGTCATCCGCGCCGGGCTCCTCGGTGCTCTCGGCTGGTCGGTGGTGCTCGGTCTCACACTCCTGGTCGGGCTCGCGAGCCCACCTGGCCGGCGCCCGCGCGCAGCCCTTCGCTGGGCGATCGCCGTCGCCGTGCCGGCCTTCTTCTTCTTGTTCCTCGCCAATACAGCGTGGAGCTTGGACTCGTTCGCGACGTTCACGGACCACGCGCACGTGCAGCACACGCTGCGTTGCGGCGGGGTTTGCTTCGTCGTCGGAGCGGCCATGTCGAGCGGCGTGATGCTGCTCTGGCGGGGTACGGATCCGCTCACGCCGGGCCTTTCGGGCGCGCTGCTCGGCCTGGTTGGCGGGATGGGGAGCGCGCTCGGGATGGGGATCTTCTGCCCCAGCCACGAGACGTGGCACGTCTGTGTCTCACACGGCGTCGTGCTCGCGTCGCTTGCGGTTCTCGGGGGTGCTGCCGGACGCCGGCTCCTCTTGCCGTGAAGCTCTCCTCGCGCGCCATCGACTGGATCGTCTGGGCCGCCATCGCGGTGGCCGTGGTGCTGCTCGTGCGCCGGCGCTCGTCGGGACCTGCCGAAGGGACGCGCGCACCGCGCATCGATCTGCCGCTCGTCGGCGCGGAAGGGCGCTTCGACCTCGACAAGATGCGCGGCAAGCCCGTCGTGCTGGAGGTGTTCGCGAGCTGGTGCGGCGCCTGCCGGAAGTCCGCGCCCGTGCTCGCCGAGGCGTTCCGTGCTCACCCGAAAGGCGAGGTCGAGTTCCTCGGCGTCAGCATCGACGACTCGCCGCTCGAAGCCGCCCGCGCCAAAGAGCGCTGGGGCATTCCGTACGCGGTCGCCGTGGACGACGGCAGCGTCTCCCGCGGGTACCACGTGTCGCTTTTGCCCACGGTCGTCGTCATCGGACGCGACGGCATGGTGCGACACACGACGACCGGCGTGCCGTCGCAAGCCGAGCTCGCGGGCTGGCTCGCCGAGCCCTGAGCCGTCGCGCCCGCTCGCGCGAGGTCGCATCGCGCCTCGCGTCCGTGCTGGACGTCGAGATTCCACCGGGTTCTGATCAGCGAGTGAATCGGCTGGAAACCAGGAAAGCGCTCGGATTGGCGTTGGCGTTGCTCGCCGTCGCTTGCGGTGGCAGCGGCGACGATGGCACTGGGAGCGGCGGTGGCAGTGGGAGCGGCGGCAGCAGCGGCAGCAGCGGCGGCAACGGCGGTGGCGGCAGCACGCCGGGGAAGTGCTCGGCGCCCTTCATCGACGGCAGCACCTTCGGCATGCTGGGCACGGCGACCGTTCACGGCAACGGCGTGCTCCCCGCGGGCTTGCCGGACGGCTACCGGTTCGAGCTCACGCTCGACGACCACGGTTTCACGTCCGGCGTGGCCTCCGCCGCCTTCAAGAGCTCCCCGGATACCTGCGGGCAGCGCTTCTCCTACAAAATCGTCGCCGTGGAACCCGGCACCTACAAGCTCGGCTACGAGCTCTACGCCCACGACTCGGATCCGGACCCGAAGTACCACGGCACATCGACCAACGAGTTCACGCTGACCGACGGCGCAAGCGTCGCGTTCGACCCGACGTTCTAGGCGAGCCTATTCGTCGTCGTCGCGGGGCTTGGCCGGAATCGAGGACGCGGGCGGCGCAGCCAGAAGCTGCATCGTCGGCGCATCCGGTGGGGCCGGCTTGAAATTGGGGTCGTCCGCGCCGCGCGAGGTGACCTTCCAGATCGGGCCCTGCTTCTCGAGCTTGGCGAGCGTCGTTTCCTTGCCACCCGGCTTGACCGTGGTGACTCGTACCGTGGCGTTGGTGGCGGAGCGCTCGAGGAGCTGCGCCGTGCTGTCCACCGACTTGGAGAACTGCTTGCGCTTCATCACGCAGTCGACGTGCTTCGCTTCACACGCTGCCTTGGCTTTCGCTACCTCGGCGGCGGCCTCACCCGTGGCAAGTTGCACCGCACCCTCGAAGTCGAGCTGAACGAGCCGCTGCTGCATCTCGAGCGCTGCGTCTTTCGGCTCGCGCGCGAGGTCCTCGAGCTTCACGGCGCGCGGACGGCGCGTCTCGCGCGGCGGATGGTAGTTGCACGCGCCGCGCGCGAAAGCCCAGAGCACGAGCGTGACGATCGCCATCACGCCGAGCATCGACAAGGTGAGCTTGTCGGGCGCATCGATCTCGCGCTCGTCGGAAGGGATCGGGGCCTTGGCCTTCTTCTTCTTCGCGCGCTCGCGCCGCCTTCGACGCTCGTCCTCGGAATCCGGGGCGTCGTCCTCGTCGTCGTCGATGGACGGGTCGCGCTGGGTCTCGCTGGCCATGGGCGCCTCTTGAAACCACGCCGACCCGGACCGCGCAAGGCCCAGAACGGCCAAGAGCCGCCTTTTCGGGCGGAAACTGGCGCGTACCCCCGGCCGATGCCTCGACATGAGGCCTCTTCTGCTGGTCGTCCTCGTCGGCTGCTCGGCCGGAGTACCGCTTCCGCCCGCCGCCGCGACACTCAATGCCTCGGGGGTGGAGGCGCTCGCCGCGGGCGATCTCGAGACCGCGGACGCTCGGTTCGCGCTGGCGCTCGAGTACAGCCCGCGCTTCGTCGAGGCGCTCGTCAATCTCGGCCTCGTCGAGCTCGAGCGCGGCAACTTCACGCGCGCGCGCATGCTGTTCGAGCGAGCGCGACGCACGAACCCGGACATGGCGCAACCGCACCACGCGCTCGGCGTGCTCGCGGAGCGCGAGCGCCGGCCCGACCGCGCCTCCGCCCACTACTACGACGCGTTGCGCGTCGATCCGGGCTTCGCGCCCGCGCGGGACAATTTGGCGCGCGTCTTGTTCGCAGGCGGCCTCGTGGAGGAGGCTCTCGTCCAGTACCAGCGGCTGGTCGAGCTCGTCCCGAACGATCCGCGCGCCGCGGCGGGGCTCGTGGAAACGCTCGTGCGACTCCGTCGCTTCGACGAAGCCGACCGCCGACTCGAGCGCGCGCGCAAGACGAGCCCCGCCGCGCCAGAGCTCGCGCTGCTCGAGGCGCGGCGGGCGTTGCGCGCGGGGCGCGTTACCGCCGCCCTCGCCGAGCTTTCACCGCTCGCCGACCGCCACGACGAGCTCGGCGCACGAGCGCTCGGCTTTCTAGCGCTGGCCGAGCTCGCGCAGCAGCGGCCCGACGAAGCTGCCCATGCCGCGCGCCGGGCCCTCGAGCTCGTGCCTGACGATGCAGTAGCAACGTACGCTCTCGCGCTCTCTCTCGGCGCACTCGGCTCGCCCGACGCGCGCGCCTGGGTTCAGCGCGCCCGTCGCGGCACGCCCACCGACCCGCTCCTCGCCGAGCTCGCTCGAGCCCTTGCTGCTCACTGATCACGACGCGCACTGCAAGGCGCGGGCCAAAGCGCCGCAGCGAGCGTCTCTCCCCGTCAACCCGAGGAATGAATGCTCATTGGACGACGCGCGTCGAAGTGGCAGAGTACCGGCGCGTGCGCGGCATCGTCTGCGAATTCAAAAGCTACGCGGCCCTCGAAGAGGTGTTGGAGCGTGGCCGTGAGGAGCACGATCTCGAGGTGCCCTGTGGTCAATCCGTGCGGGACGGGGAGTGGCTCGTCGTCACGGTCATCGTGGGCGACGAGTCGACGACCGTCGCGGGGCGCGTCGATCAGCATTCGGACACCTGCCGCGTCGCATTCGAAGAGCGCGACTGGGTTCGCCTTCACGATTTCGCCGAAGACGGCGGCCCGCCCTCGCTTCGCCCGTCCGAGCCGGCAACGGTGCCTCATTCGGTGCAGGCCGCGCCGGGCACGCGCGTGCTCGTGGTCGACGACGACAGCGCTCAACAGACCATCGTCGGTAGCATGCTCCAAGCGTCGGGCATCGCCGCGGTATCGGTCGGCAGCGCGGAAGAAGCGCTGCAGGCGCTGACGACGACGGCGGTCGATCTCCTCGTTCTCGACTGGGCGCTCCCCGGGATGAGCGGCCTCGAGCTGTGCCAAAAGCTCCGGACGGACCCGCGTTACGGCGTGCTGCCGATCCTGTTCCTGACGGCGCATTCTTCGAGCGACGATCTCGTGACCGCGTTCGAGGCGGGTGCCGACGATTTCGTGAGCAAGCCGTTCCGCGCGCCCGAGCTCAAGGCACGCGTGTTCGGCCTCCTCCGTCGCACGCACGCGCCCGCCGCGGTTTAGAAAAGCGTCCTGCCGACCGGCGCGCAAGCGCTGCGATCCGCGAACACGGGCCTAGCGGTTTTCGCGGAAGGCTTCGGCGGGGCGCAGGCGCGCGGCGTACTGCGCCGGCCAGACCGTCGCGAGTAGGCAGACGAGCACCGCGAAGATGCCGACCCAGACGAAGTCCCAGGGCCGCATCAAGACCGGCAGCTTCGAGATGAAATACACCTTGGGGTCGAGCGGCAGCCCATACACGTTGAGCAGCTTGCAGATGCCGTAGCCGAGGACCAAGCCGAACACCGTGCCGACGCCGCCGATGATGCCGCCCTGATACAGGAACGCGCGGAGCAACGCCGAGCTCTTCGAGCCCATCGCCTTCAGCACCGCGATCTCGCGCTTCTTGTCGAGCACCACCATGATCAAGGTTGCGATCACGGTGAACGCCGCCACGACGATGATGAGCGCGAGAACGAGGCTCATCAGGATCTGCTGGATGCGGAGCGCCGTGAAGAGCCCGTGGTTCAGCTCCTCCCAGTCGAGCGTGTGGTAGACGCCGTTCGCGAGCTTCTTGTCGACGAGCGCCTTGATCTCGCGCGCCTTGTCGATGTCGGCGACCTTCATCTCGACGCCGGTGACGCTGTCGCCCGAATCGTAGAACGCCTGCGATTCGTAGAGGTCGGTGTACACGAGCTTCGTGTCGTACTGATCGAAGCCGGCGTCGAAGATGGCCGTCACGCGGAACTGCTTGGCCACGGGGGCGTGCATCGCTCCGCGCGCGTAGACGAACCCGATCGTCGGCGAGGTGACCTGCAAACAGTCGTCGAGCTTGGCGTTGAGGTTCCGCGCGAGCGTCGCGCCGATCACGATGCCCGGCAGCCGCGCGATCGCTTCCTTGCTGTTGCACGGGTCGGGGTCGAGCTCGGGCGGCAGCACGTCTTCGTCGGGCAGCTTCGTCGCAAAGCCGGCTTCGGGCTCGATTTTGCCGACCGGCGCGCCCGGAGCGAGATCCGGCTCGCGCTCGCCGCCGGCGGCGCTTTCGACGGCCGCTGCGGTGTCCGGTTCGTCGCCGTCGTGATCGGCGCCCTTGCCGAGCGCTTCGTCGCGCAGCAGGCGTTGGAGATCGCGCAGCGCACCGCCCGTCTTCTCCTTCGGCGGCGCGGGCTCGGCCGACCCGAGCGGAACCGCGGTCGCGGAGGGCGGCAACGGGTCGTCGAACGCGCTCTGGCGCCGTCGCTCGGGCGGCTTCGCGCCTTCGAGCCGTAGCCCCTTGAGGCTGCCTTTCACGATGTGCCGCGGCAGATCGAGCACCGTCTCGGCGCGAGCGGGATCGACACCCTTGAGCAGCACGCCGGTCGCGGTGCGATCGCCGTGCGTCACCATCATCGGATTGATGACGAAGGGCGCCACGCCGATGACGCCCGGCACCGTCTTCACGGTGTCCATCACCTTCCGGTACTCGCGAAAGTCGCTCGAGTATTTGAGCACCAGCACGTGCGCGTTGACGCCGAGGACTTTCTCGCGAAATTCGGCGCGAAAGCCGCCCGTCACGCTGATGACCGTCGCGAGCGCCGCCACGCCGAGCGCCACGCCGAGGATCGCGAACAGCGTCCCCACGGACACGCTCGCCTGCTTCTTCGAGCGCATGTAGCGGAGCGCGAGCGTGACCGGGAAGCCCATCGCGTCCGTTAGTAGCATCACGAGGCCTACATCGTATCCAGCCGGGGGGCCGTACGGCTCTGCCGCCCCGGGCCCGCAACGCTTGCGGACCTGCTGCGGGCCGCTACCCGCGCCGCGACGGTGGAAGCGGAACAAAACCCAGCTGGGATTCTACACTTAGCGAAGCCGCCGCCCGAGCCTTTCGGGCTCGTCCCTTGCATGTCCAAGCTGCTTCTGTGCGAGCATTGGTAGCTCGCCTGGCCCCAGGGCCCGGGCGTACTACCGATTAGGGACCGCATCGACCACGAGTCACGATGAGTGAGGCCAAGAACAAGCCGCTTTCGGGGCAAGCCCCCGAGGCCCCGAGCTCGGGCGGCCAGACCGTCACGGGCACGCGCTTGACGGGACCCTCGCTCGGCGCGGCGGCGGTTTCCGGCCTCACGCCCGTCCCGGATGCGACGGGCCTGCGTGTCGTCACGGTGGCCCCCGGCACGCAGTCGTTTCCCGACGTCGAGGCCCCGAGCCGCGATCGCCGCGATCCCTACGTGGGTTCTATCATCGACGGTCGCTACAGGGTCGAGACGGTGCTGGGCGAAGGCGGCATGGGCATCGTCTACCGCTGCACGCACACCATCATCGGCAAGAAGCTCGCGCTCAAGGTGCTGCGCGCCGATCTGGCGCGCGACGGCGAAGTCACCGAGCGCTTCTTGAACGAGGCCAAGGCGGCGTCGGCCATCGGCAACCCGCACATCATCGACATCAGCGACTTCGGTCAGTTCCCCGACGGCTCGACGTACTTCGTCATGGAGTACCTGACGGGGCGCGCGCTGAACGGCACGGGCGCCGACGGCGAGCGCATGGCGATGGACCGCGTCCTCAAGATCGCGCGCCAGCTCGGCGAGGGTCTCGCAGCGGCGCACGCCTCGGGCATCGTTCACCGCGACCTGAAGCCCGACAACATCTTCCTCATCCAGCGCGGCGCCGACAAAGAGTTCGTGAAGATCCTCGATTTCGGCATCGCCAAGGTGTCGACGTCGGAGGGGAAGCTCACGCGGGCCGGCGCGGTTTTCGGCACGCCGCACTACATGTCGCCCGAGCAAGCGGCCGGCACCTCGGTCGACGCGCGCGGCGACATCTATTCGCTCGGCGTCATCTTGTACGAGCTCGTGAGCGGCAAGGTGCCGTTCGACTCCGACAACTTCATGGGCGTGCTCACGCAGCACATGTACAAGGCGCCGACGTTGCTCGCGGAGGTGACTCCGAACGCGGAGCTGCTCCCGCCGGGGCTCGAGGCCATCGTGATGAAGTGCCTCGCGAAGCGACCGGAGCAGCGCTACCAGTCGATGGACGAGTTCGTCGCCGACATCGACAAGGTGACGGCCGGGATCAAGCCGGCCGCGGCACGCGTGCCGCGCGAAGCTCTGACGGAGCCGGGCTCGTATTACGAGGACGGCACGCCGTCGGGAGCTCGCGGCAAAACGCGCGGCTTGGCGTGGCTCGGTGCGGGCGTCGTCGTCGCGCTCGTCGCGGGCGCGGCCGTGCTGACACGCAAGCCAGCCGCGCCGCCGCCGCCACGGGCGGCGCCCGTCGCCGTCGCGCCGGCGCCGCCGAAACCGGCCGAGCCGAAGGTCGAGCCGATCGCACCGGCCACACCGGGGCCCGCGCTGCGGCAGGTGCTGCTCGGCACGGAGCCGGTCGCGGCGGAGATCTTCAAGGGCACCGAGAAGCTCGGCACGAGCCCCGTGAGCGTGCAGGTTCCCGAGGGGCAGAGCGTCGAGCTCACGATCAAGGCGACCGGCTTCAAGGAGACGCGCGTGGTCGTGGACGGCTCCGATCCGAGCCAATCGATCAAGCTCGAGTCGCTCGCGGCGGTGCGCGGCAAGCCCCAGAAGCCGGCCCCCACGAAGCCCGCGCCCGCGAAGCCCGGCGGCAAGCGCCCCACGCTCGGCGGCGGCGAGATCATCGACCCGTGGAGTAAGTAAGCCCGTTTTTTGGGGGGCGGGTGCGCTCATTTTTTCGAGACGCGGCAGCGGTTCCGCGTAAGGATTCCTGGCATGCGCGACACGACGCGCCTGCGAGCGAGCATCCCGGACGACGTCCGGAAGCTTGCGGCGCGCCTTGCCGAGGGCGGTTTTCGCTCGTGGGCAGTCGGGGGCTGCATCCGCGACGAGCTCTTGGCCGAGGCGCGCGGGGTCCCGACCGAGCACCGCAACGACTGGGACATCGCGACGAGCGCGCGGCCCGAACAGGTAATGAAGCTGTTTCGCCGCGTGATCCCGACCGGGCTCAAGCACGGCACCGTCACGGTGCTGCTCGACGGCGAGCCGTACGAGGTCACGACGCTACGCGGCGAGACGACCTACAGCGACGGACGCCACCCGGACGAGGTCTTCTACGTCGAGGACATCAAGGACGATCTCGCGCGGCGTGACTTCACGATCAACGCGCTCGCGTACGACGTGCTCGCCGATCGGCTGATCGACCCGTTCGACGGCCTCGCGGATCTCGAGCAGAAGGTGCTGCGCGCCGTCGGCGAGCCGGCCGAGCGCTTCGCGGAGGACGGGCTCCGCGTGCTGCGCGCCGCGCGTTTCGTGGCGACGCTCGAGGTTGTGCTCGACCCGGCGACGGAGCGGGCGATCGAGCCGTCGCTCGCGTCGTACCGCAAGGTGAGCGCCGAGCGTATCCGCGACGAGTGGATGAAGACGATGAAGGCGCGCACGCCGAGCCGCGCCTTCGAGGTGATGCAGAAGCACGGCTTGCTCGCGATCACGGCGCCCGAGCTGCTCGAGTCGGTCGGGTGCGTGCAGAACAAGTACCACGCGTACGACGTGTGGGGGCACGCGCTCCGCTGCCTCGACGAGTGCCCGCCGCTCGCCGTGCTGCGCATCGCCGGGCTTCTGCACGACATCGGCAAGCCGCGCTCGCGCGCGTGGAGCGACAAGAACCAGGACTTTACGTTCTACGAGCACGATCGCATCGGTGCCGAGATGGCGGGGCCGCTGCTCGCGCGCCTCCGCTTCTCGACGGAGGAGCGCGAGCGGGTCGTTGCGCTCGTGAAGCATCACATCCTTTGCTACGACGGGCAGTGGTCCGACGCCGCCGTGCGTCGCTGGCTCAAGCGCGTCACGCCCGAGCTCGCCGACGATCTCTACCTGCTCGGCCGCGCCGACATCGTCTCCAAGGGGCGCGACATCGAGCAGGATCTCGCGAACCTCGAGGGCCTGAAGGCGCACGCCGGCCGCGTCGTGGCGGAGGGCGCGGCGTTCGGATTGCGCGATCTCGCGATCGACGGGTCCGCGCTGATCCGGGAGCTCGGTCTCGCGCCGGGACGGCAAATCGGCGAGATCCTGCGCGAGCTTCTCGACGAGGTGATCGAAACTCCGGCGCTCAACGAGCCCCTCAAGCTGCTCGACAGAGCGAAGGCCATCGCGTCCCGAAAAGCCAGCTGAGCTGCGCCGGGGGTGACATGGCGGCCGCACCCGGCATGCGCCATCATCGTGGGGTGGAACGGCTCGAGCTCACGTCATTGTGGCGCCGTACGGCGTCCGCCTTCAAAATCCTCGGACCCATCAGCCTGCTGCTCGGGGCCTGTCGTGCGGGAGGCGAAGCGCCGAGCGTGAAGCCGGAGCCGGTAAACGCTGCGACGGCGGCGACACCTGCTGCCAGCGCGGCGACCAACGTGGGCAAGTACGGCGCGCCGCTCGGCTCGGCCCCGCCCGAAGCGCTTGCGAGCGTGCTCGCGACGCCGGACCGCTTCGCCGGCCAGCCGGTGCGAGTGGAGGGGCACGTGCGGCGGGCTTGCACCGCCATGGGTTGCTGGATGGAGCTCGCGGAGAGCGGGGATGCCGCGGCGCCGGGGTGCCGGGTGATCATGAAGGATCACGCGTTCTTCGTGCCGACGGATTCCGCGGGGGCGAGCGCGCGCGTGGAGGGAACGCTCAGCGTGCGGCACATCGACGCCGCGCAGGTCGCCCACATGGAAGGCGAGGGCGCGAAGTTCGAGCGCAAGGCCCCGGACGGCAGCGCGGAAGAGCTGCGCTTCGTCGCGAGTGGCGTGGAGCTCTGGCGCGGCTAAACCTCCGCCGCCCGTCACGGGGGCGGCACGCGCCGCCCCCCTCCGCCTAAGCAAGTTCGGCGGAGCCTTCCCCCCACGCGGGCGCAGTGAGTGGTGGGTCGAGAGAAGACCAATGTCCGAGGTGTATCGCGAGCTCAAGACGTTGGCGCGCCTGTCGCTACCGGTCGTGCTGACTCAGATCGGCATGATGCTGACCGGCGTCGTCGACACGATGATGGTCGGGCGGCTCGGCGTGCGCGAGCTCGCGGCGTCTGCGCTCGCGAACATGTGGCAGTGGACCGCCCTCTCCGGCGCGCTCGGCGTCGTGATGGGCATCGATCCGCTCATCAGCCAGGCGCACGGGCGCGGCGACGGCGTCGGAGCAGGGCGAGCCCTGCAAGCCGGGGTCGTGCTCGCGCTGCTCGTCAGCGTGCCGGTCTCGGTGTTGATGGCGCTCACCGAGCCGGCGCTCGTCCTACTCGGCCAGGATCGCGAGATTTCGCACCTCGCGGGCATTTACAACCTGTGGAAGCTGCCGACTCCGGCGTGCTTCCTCGTGTACTCGGCGATGCGCCAGTACCTGCAGGGGCGGACGTTCATGTCGGCGGCGACCTGGGTGATCTGGATCGCGAACGTCGCGCACGTTGCGTTGAACTACGCGCTCATCTTCGGCCGGCTCGGCGCGCCGGCCCTCGGGCTCCCCGGCGCCGCGATCGCGACGTCCGTCACGATCTCGCTCATGGTGGTCGGGCTCTGGCTCTGGATCCTCGCGTTTCGCCTGCACGACGGCGCGTGGGTGCCCTGGGATCGCGAATCGCTGTCGCTACGGCGCTTGGGGCGCGCCGTGCGGCTCGGGCTGTCGGTCGGCGCGCAGGTTGCGCTCGAGGCATGGGCATTCTCCATCGCGACGATGATGGCCGGCTGGCTCGGCACGCGTGAGGTGAGCAGCAACCAAGTCGTGCTCAATCTGGCTTCGCTCGCCTTCATGGTTCCGCTCGGCGTC
>DASUGE010000079.1:0-5230 GCA_036274215.1 Polyangiaceae bacterium
AAAATCTGAGCTTGCGCTGCCACGCTCACAACACCCTCGCCGCGGAGCAAGACTTTGGTCGAGAGCACATCGCGCGACAGCGGGACGGTTGCCGGCTCGCGTCCTTGCGTCGCGCGCTCTGAAAACGCCGAGCGGTCGAAATGATCGGCGTGGCGGCAAAGAGTCCATCGCAACGCGGAGATCTTTCGGCAGCCTTTTCGGGTCGAAGATCCACCACGGTCAGCTCGACCGCCTCGGCGTCTGACGCCCCTGCGTACGCTTGCAGCAGCACAGCCATCGCCAACAGTGCCGGTGGCACGGCGGCTTTGCCCGCCCCGGTGTCCCGGTACATCGCCTCCAACTCCGCATGGCAGGCCGACGATTCGCCCACGAATTCTGCCGGTTCAAACTGATCGGCGCTCTAGCCGCCAGCCTGGCCGCCGCCGCTCTGCCCGGCGATGCCGCCCGCGCCCGCGCCGCCTTGTCCGCCAGCGCCGGCACCGCCCCCGCCGTTGCAGCTGTCGAGCTCGCGCTGAGCCTTGCGCTGGCACGCAATCACCGACTTGTCCGCGTCGGAGAGATGGTCCGGATCGAGGCCGCTCGTGTAGGCCTCGAGTGCGTTGACGAACGTCTCGGCCTCGACGCAGCCAGCGCTCGGGCAGTCGAAGGGCTCGGTGAATTCGCTCGTGGGCTGACAGAACGCGGGGTGCCTGCAGTCTTCGGTCTGCGTGCAAGAGCACGAGCAGTCCGAAACCTCGCACCCTTCGTAGATGCTCGGGTAGCAGTCCCATTTGCCGACCAGCAGCACCGAAATGCACCGTTCGCCGGTAGCGCAAGCGCTCGTCGCGTCGCACGTCGTCTTCCGGCAGCCGGCCTCCGTGAACTGCGACCAGGTGCCCCCGCAGTCGAGCTCGCGGCACGTGTCCTCGAAGCTGCACGAGGTATCGACGGTGCGTTGCTCGCCGCCCGCGACCGCCGGACATTGCGCGAGCGGAGCGCTCGGTTGCTCGCTTGCACAATATCCACCGTCGCCGCCGCCGACGCCGCCCCCACCGGAGTCGCCGCCGAGTCCGCTACCGCCGCCGCGACCAGCGCGACCGCTCGAGCCTCCTCTGCCAGCGGACCCGCCTTGACCGCCGCCGGCAGTCCCGCCTTTGCCCGCGCTGCCGCCTTTCGCGCTCGAGCCCCCGGCCCCCCCCTTTGCCCCGCTGCCACCCTTTCCGGAAGCCCCCGCATGCGGCGACGCATTGTCGTCGTCATCCGAACTGCAGCCATACGCAAGGCACACGACCGCGCTGAGCACTACCCCGATTGACACCGATTTTTTCATCAGTTCCTCCGACCGACCACCGGCTTGTAATGCCCGCCGGGCCTCGTTCGGATCCCCTTGCGCTTTTCTTCGCTCCCGCGGGCCTGTGGGCGAACGCGGCTATGGGCACCGCCGAGGATCGCTCGGCGCTGCGGCGTTTGGATGCTCCGGCGCTTCTTTCTGTTTAACGACACGCGGTTCGCGAGCAGACGTACGGCTCGACGATGCTGCGCGCGGCTTCGAAAATCACGTCGTGCCCGGCATCGTTTAAATGGATGCCGTCACCCGCGCTGTACTCGCTCGCGACGCCGAGCGAGTCGTTGGCGAGAAGCTCGAAGATGTCGATGAAGCAGGGACTGTAGTCATTGCTCTGGCCCGGCACCCAGCACGAGGAGAACGTCGACTTCATCTGCTCGGCCCACTCCTTTAGCGTCTGCTTTTCCGACGTCGACAGATCCTTCGGCGCAGTGCTCACGAAAAACACGGGAATTCCCGCGTCGCGCGCGTGATCGCGCAGCGTGGTGAGTCGCGCGAGGAACGTGCTGGTCGAGGTGCCCGCCGAGAGATCGTTGCTGCCCGCGAGCGCCACGATGATGAGATTCGGATTCCTGTCGAGCGCGTCGTCGATGCTGCCGTCCGCGCCCGAGCCGGGTGAGAGCTCGCTCGTCGTGTAACCGCCGACCGCCAGATTGGACGCCGAGAAGTCGCCGCTCACCGTCGCATCGAGCGCGCTCGCGAGCAGGCGCACCCAACCCTTCGACGAGCTCGACGCGCCTTCGCCCGCCGCCGTGGACGAGCCGACGACGGCGAGCTTGAACGACGTGAGCTCGGGGCCGCTCGAGCCGCCGCCCTCCTCGCCACTGCCTGCCGCACCGGCTTCGTTGGTGTGACCCGAAGATCCACCCGAGCCCGCGTTGCCGCCCGGAGGCGAGCCGCCCGCGCCAGCGCGTCCTGCCGCTCCGCCCGTCCCCGAGCCGGCCGTGCCGCCACGACCGCCAGAAGTCGTCGTCCCGGCGCTACCCGCCGCTGTGCCGGAGCCGGTCCCTCCCGCGCCACCGCCGACTCCAGTTCCCGCAGAGCCCGCATTGCCGGCTTTGCCTGCCGTTCCCGAGCCACCCGCTCCGCTCGTCCCGGAACCGCCGCCGTGCCCCGCTCCGCCCGCTCGTCCCGCTCCGCCGTCGGTCGTGCCCGAGTCGGAGCACGCCGCGGCGCCCGCGAGGCCCGCGACAGCCAAGAGAACGAGGGCTCGCCGCATCTCGAAGGGACACGAACCCCGAGCCCGGCCCGGCGGCTCACGGGCCACGCACGAAACGACGCCGTGGGGCGCCGCACGCCGCGGACGAACGAGCCCGCCGGACTACTCGGCTGCGACGGCCGTCGCGCGGAGCTCGGTGAGGATGGCGTCGACGTTCTTCTTCGCGTCGCCGAACAGCATGCTCGTGTTCTCTCGGAAGAAGAGCGGATTTTCGACGCCGGCGTAGCCGCTCGCCATGCTGCGCTTCATCACGATCACGGTCTTGCTCTTCCAGACCTCGAGCACCGGCATGCCGTAGATGGGGCTCGTCGCGTCGTCGAGGGCGCCGGGGTTCACGATGTCGTTCGCGCCGATCACCATCACGACGTCCGTGCTCGGGAAGTCTTCGTTGATCTCTTCCATCTCGAGCACGATGTCGTACGGGACCTTCGCCTCGGCGAGCAGCACGTTCATGTGCCCGGGGAGCCGCCCAGCGACGGGATGGATCGCGAAGCGCACCTCGCAGCCGCGCCCGCGGAGCAGTGTCGCAATCTCGTAGATGGGGTACTGGGCGTGCGCGACCGCCATGCCGTAGCCCGGGACGACGATGACGCTCTTCGCCTCGCGCAGGAGCTCCGCGGTCTCGGTCGCCGTCACGGAGCGCACCTCGCCCTGGGGCTCGTCGCCGCTCTTTTTCGCGGGCGCCTTGCCCTCTTCCGTTCCGAAGCCGCCGAGGATGACGCTGATGAACGAGCGGTTCATCGCGCGGCACATGATGATGCTGAGGATCGCGCCGCTCGAGCCGACGAGCGCGCCCGTCACGATCAAGAGGTCGTTACCGAGCATGAAGCCGGCGGCCGACGCGGCCCAGCCCGAGTAGCTGTTCAGCATCGAGACGACGACGGGCATGTCGGCGCCGCCAATCGCCATCACGAGGTGAATGCCGATGACGCCCGCGATGCCCGCCTGGATCAAGAGCGGTTCCAGCGCCTCTCCCGGTTCGGCGCCGAGGAACGGCACGGCGAGCGCGATGCACGCGAGCAGCATGGCGGCGTTGATCAGGTGACGCCCCGGGATCATGAGCGGCTTGCTGCCGATGATGCCCTTCAGCTTGCCGAACGCGATGATCGAGCCCGTGAACGTGATGGCGCCGACGAACACGCCGACGAACACCTCGATCTCGTGAATCAGCGTCTCGGTCGTCCCACCGTGCCCCGGCGTCCCGAGGTAGCTCGCGACGCCGACCAGCACGGCAGCGAGCCCGACGAAGCTGTGCAGCACGGCGACGAGCTCCGGCATGCTCGTCATCTCCACGCGTAGCGCGAGCACGGCGCCGACGAGCGCCCCGGCAGCCACGGCACCGGCCAAAATCCCGAGGCTGTCCAGCTGCGTGGCGGCCGTGACGGCGAGCGCGATCAGCATGCCGGCGATGCCGTAGCCGTTGCCGCGCCGCGCGCTCTCCTGCGTGCTGAGCCCGCCGAGGCTCAGGATGAAGAGCACCGCGGCGACGAGGTACGAGACGGTGACGAGGCTCTCCGACATCATCGGCGGAACATCCTCAGCATGCGTTGAGTGACCAAAAAACCACCCGCGATGTTGATGGTCGCGACGAGCACCGCGACGGCGCCGAGCAGCGTGACCGGCGAATTCATCCCGTGCGACAGTTGCAGCATGCCGCCCACGACGATGATGCCGCTGATCGCGTTGGTGACGCTCATCAGCGGCGTGTGGAGCGCGGGCGTCACGTTCCAGATCACTTGCCAGCCGATGAAGCACGCGAGCACGAACACCGTGAGGTGCGCCACGAACTCGCGCGGCGCGAACGCTCCGGCGAGGAGCAGCCCACCGAGCGCCGCCACGACGACGCCGAGCGAGCCGACGCTCGTACCGCCCGCGCCGTGCGGCGATTTACCCGGCTTGTGCGGGGGCGGGAGCAGCGGAACCTGCGGTTTCGGCTCGAGGGCCTTCGGAGCCGGGGGCGGCGCGACCTTGGGCGGGGGCCAGGTGAGCTCCCCCTGGTTGAGGACGAGCGCGCCGCGCACGACGGCGTCGTTCATGTCCACGTGGAAGCTCTTCGCTCCGCCCATGTCGGCGAGCAGGTGCACGAGGTTCGAGCTGTAAAGCTGGCTCGCCGTGGGAGCGAGCCGGCTCGGCAGATCCACGTACCCCACGATCGTGACGCCGTGCTTCACGACGACGGCGCCCGGCTGCGTGAGCGCACAGTTGCCGCCCTGCTCGGCACCGAGATCGACGATCACCGAGCCGTGGCGCATGGCGCGCACCATTTCTTCCGTGATCAAGACCGGCGCGGGCTTGCCGGGCACGAGCGCGGTCGTGATGATGATGTCGACCTCGCGCGCTTGCTGGAGGAAGAGCGCCATCTCGGCCGCGATGAACTCGGGGCTCATCTCCTTCGCGTAGCCGCCGACGCCCGAGCCGTCCTCCTGGATGCTCACCGAGAGGAACTCGGCGCCCATGCTCTGCACCTGCTCGCGCACCTCCGCTCGGGTGTCGAACGCGCGCACGATGGCGCCGAGGCCGCGCGCCGCGCCGATGGCGGAGAGCCCCGCGACGCCTGCGCCGATCACCATCACCTTGGCCGGCGGCACCTTGCCGGCCGCCGTCATCTGCCCGGTGAAAAAGCGCCCGTAGAAGCTCGCGGCCTCGATGACGGCGCGGTAGCCCGCGATGTTCGCCATCGAGCTCAG
>DASUGE010000080.1:0-9106 GCA_036274215.1 Polyangiaceae bacterium
CGAGCGCGAGCCGGAAGTCGTCGAGCTGGCGCGTGCGTGGTTCGGGCTCGACGCAATTCCGAACACGACCGTTCACGTCGCGGACGGGGCTTCGTTCGTCGAGCGTGCTGCGCCTGGCTCCTGGGACATCGTCGTGCTCGATGCGTACGACGCGTCGCGCTCGAGTCCCGCCTTCGTGAGTCGCGATTTCCTCGCGGCGCTGAAGCGCGCGCTCCGACCGGGCGGTGCCGTCGCCTACAACGTCATCGGCACGCTCGGCCGGGCCGGCCCGGTGTCGGAGCTCGTGCGTGCGGCCCGCTCGCTCTTTCACGACGTGCGCGTGGTTCCCGTCATGGGGTGCGACGAAGAGTTTGTCGCCGATGCGCTGCGTAACGTCGTCGTCGTCGCCAAACGCGATTGAGCACGACGCGGTTCCGCCCCTACCTTCGGCAAGCCCGAATAGCCACACCTGGCGTTGCGTGATTGGGGGCTGCCCAGGATAAAGGGAGTTTCAGCAAGCGCGGCACCGAGCGCCGGATCCGGCATCTCGAGCGCTCGAAAGGTTGATTAGGCCGGGACGATCGGGCTAGAGGAAAGAATGCCTCTCGCCATTCGCGCCTCGAAGTCCGTCCCCGCTCTGGTGCTCGCGACGCTCGCCGTTGGCTGTTCGAAGGAGCCGACCGAAGCTCCCGCTCCGGCCAAGCCGAGCGCCACCGCCGTCGCGTCCGCGCCGCCCCCTCCGCCGCCGAAGGTCGAGCCGCCGAAGCCACGCGAAGATTGCCCCGAAGGCTCGAGCGGCCTCGGCACCGCAGCGGAGCCCTGCAAGGGCAGCGGCGACTCACGCATGATGGAAGTGAAGTACTCGGGCAAGACCACGGACGAAGGCCCGAAGTTCAGCGTCACGAACCTCACGAAGAAGCCGATTCTCTACGGCTCCGTCGCCGTCTACTTCTACGACAAGAAGGGCAAGCAGCTCGAGATCACCGCCGGCGGCAAACCCCGTCCGATGCAAATCTGCTCCGGCAACATCTTCGCCGGCGCCGTGAAGCCCGAGGAAAAGATCTGGGTGTTCTTCTCTTGCGTGAAGAAAGAACACGTCCCCGAAGGAACGGCCGCGATCGAAGCGGAGATCAAGGGTGTCGCGTTCACGGACGCGAGCGGTGAGAAGAACGACCTCTACTGGACGAACATGGATCTCGTGCCGGACGTGCGCCCCAAGGGCGGGTTGAAGGCCAAGGGCGGCAAGAAGAAGTAGTCCGTCAGTCGCCGGAGTGAGCGCAGCTTCGTTCGAAAGCTCGATCGGGTCGCACGCTGAGCGTCCCGACGACGGTCGCCGGATTTTGAGTCTCAGCCGCGCTGGTGGAGCTCGATCACGTTGCCGTCCGGATCGCGCACGAAGATCGCTTGCCCGTTGGGTCCGAGTCGGATGGGGCCACCCGACAACGTGAGGCCGTTCGCCTCGAGCGTCGCCTTCGCCGCGAGGATGTCCGGGCACATGAGCGCAAAATGCGTGATGCCGGGATGCTTCTCCGGAACATCCATCAAGATGTTCGGCTCCTTCGCGCTCGGCGCGTTGAGGACGAGGTTCACCTCGACGCCCGAAGGATGATCGAGGATCGCCACCGGCTCCGGCCCGATCGGTCCGATGGTCTTGGTGAACCCCAAAAGCCCGTAAAACGCGAGCGAACGTTCGAGATCGTGCACGCGGATGCCGATGTGAGCGATGCCCGTGATCTGAATGCCGGACGCCATCGCCGCTGAGCATAGCGCCCCTTGCTCGAGGGGCACGGCCAATGAATGCTCCGGGCTCTCGCGTGTCCGATCGCCTGCCACCGCTCGTCGCCCTTCAGCACAGAAACTTTCGCCTGCTCTGGTCAGGAACGCTCATTTCGATGGGCGGCTCGATGATGCGCCAGGCAGCCATTCTGTGGCACGTCTCGCTGCTCGCCGCGCCGGGGCACAAGGCGCTGGCCCTCGGCGGCGTCGGCCTCGCGCGCGCGGTACCGATCGTCATCTGCTCCCTGTTCGCAGGTGTTGCCGCGGACGCATTCGATCGCCGCCGCCTCATGCTCGTCACGAACACGGTGATGCTTTGCATCTCCTCGACGCTCGCGGCGGTCACGTTGACGGGCACGCACCGGCTCGGCACCGTTTACGCCCTCGCTGCGCTGAGCGCCGCGGCGGGCACGTTCGACAACCCGGCGCGCAACTCGTTCTTTCCGTCACTGGTCGCGCGCGAGCATCTCCCGAACGCGATCAGCCTCAACAGCATCTTGTTCCAGGCGGCCTCCGTGCTCGGCCCCGTGCTGGCGGGCGCGATCATCGCCCGCTCGAGCGTCGGCTTCGTGTACGTCGTCGACGCCGCGAGCTTTCTCGTGCTGATCGCATCGTTGCTCGCCATGCGCGACTTGCCCGCGCGCCCTCCGTTTCAGGCGTCGGCGCTCAGCGTCGGTGCGGCGCTCGAAGGCGTCCGCTTCGTGTTCGGGAAGCCGCTCATTCGCTCGTCGATGCTGCTCGATTTCTTCGCGACGTTCTTTGCGTCGGCGACCGCCCTCTTGCCGCTCTACGCCCAGGACATCCTGCACGTCGGCGCGCACGGGTACGGCATCCTGAGCGCGGCAACCGCGGCCGGCGCCGTGCTCACGAGCTTGCTCATGGTGGGCGCCATCGAGCGCATCGCGAAGCGCGGCCGCACGTTGATTGCGGCGGCCGTGACGTACGGGTTCGTCACGGTCGGGTTCGGCCTTTCCCGCGCGTTTTGGCTCAGCTTCCTGTTCCTTTTTCTGGCCGGAGCCGCCGACATGGTGAGCACGGTGCTTCGCAACGTCATTCGCCAGCTCGCGACGCCCGACGCGATGCGCGGCCGCATGACGAGCGTGAACATGATCTTCTTCATGGGTGGACCGCAGCTCGGCGAGCTGGAAGCGGGCTTGGTGGCGCAGGCCATGGGCCCGGCGTGGGCCGTCGTTTCAGGGGGGATCGGCTGCGTGCTCGCCGTGCTGTGGATCGCATGGCGCACGCCGGAGCTCGTGCGCTACGAACGGGAATGAGCGCCGAGCGCCGGAATCCTCAAAGCTTTGGCCAAGCATGTGGGTCGAGGTCGCACTCTTTGCGCGGCAGAGGTTGCCGCGGCCCGCGCTGCGGCAGATGATCAGCGCTTCGTGAGAGCCGTCGTCATCGCCCTCGCCACGATCGCCGCCGCTGCATGCAGCTCGGGCGATGACGCGAGCGACGGAGCGACGGGCGGCGCGGGCGACAGCGCTTCCAGCGGGAAGGCGTCCATGAGCGCAGGCAGCGCAGGCACGACCGGGGGCAAAGGCGACTCGAAGGGCGGCTCGTCGAGCAGCGGCGCCGGTCGCGAAGCGGAGGGCGGCGAGGGGGCGACCTCCGGACAGCCGACGGAAACAGGCGGCGCCTGTGCCGTGGCGGGCGACCACAAGACGACCCTTGTGTTCGTGAACCGCTGTTCGAGTCCCGTCACGTTCGAGGGCAGCGACATCACCGGTCAAACGCTGTCGCCCGCTGGCGAAGCGTGCGTCGACATCGGCAGCGACACGGAGGCGCTCTCCGCGAAGCGGTACTGGGGTTACAGCGGTGAAGATCCCGGCGCCGAGCATCACACGCTCGCCGAATTCACCTTCAATACCGACTTCAACGACTTCGACTGGTACAACATCAGCCACGTCGACGCGTTCAATCTGCCGATGCAGATCGTTCCGCGCGACCGCCCGGACTGCGACCCGCTGAGCTGTCCGGCGGATTTCCTCGCGGGCTGCCCGGACGAAGGCCAGTATCGCGACGACAGCGGCAAGGTCGTCGCTTGCGTGAGCCCGGAGCGCGACGACGGGAGCAGCCCCGTTGCGGAATATTTCGAGAGCTGCGACGACGCGTACGCATGGTCGGGAGACGATCAACACGGGGACGATCCGAGCCCGGTGCGTGCGTGTGCGGGTGAAGACTGGGACATCGTGTTCTGCCCGGGAGCCGAACCGTGAGACGCCTGTTCGCGTCGCTCGGTGCGACGGCGGTGGCGGTGGCGTGCGGCACGGCGACGAACGACGAGGGAACGGCGGGCTCATCGGGGATGAGCGTTGCAGGAGGTGGGCGCGGAGGCGGGACGAGCAGCGGGTCCGCGGGAGGGTCGAATGCAGCTGGGGGCACGACGAGCGACGCCGGACGCGACTCGGGCCAAGCTGGTGAGGCTCCGAGCGGCGACGAGCTCGGTGCGCACCCGTTCACGCCGTCGACGACGACACGCGGCGGGACGATGACGTTCACGAACATCGGGGCCGCGGGATGGTGGCCGCGCCGCATCGATCGCGAGTCCGGCGACCCGGCGTGCGACTACAAGGACGGCACCGACACGTGGGGCGGGCACTGCTGCCAGAAGGAGCACGAGACGACGAGCACGACGCTCTCGCCCTTCGACGAGGAGATGACCCTCATCCTCAAAGCCATCGAGGTGAAGCAGCTCGCCGTTTATCAGCCGCGCGACCCCGCATCGAGCTACGAGCGCATCACCTCCTGGGACGATCGCACGGGCGGCCAGAACCTCTGGTTCACCCAAGAGGGTGACGGAAGCACCGATTTCCCCGGCAATCTCACCAAGAACGACTGCGTCGGCTACCTCTCGCAAACACCGCTCTTCGATTGCGGCGACGGTCGAGACTACTACTGCCCGGACGATCCCGGAGTGCTCCACCGCGGCTTCTCGGGCTCGAAGCTCATCGTCTTCCTCGGCTCGATGACCTTCGACGACGCGGGCGTGAAGAGCTGCAGCGGCGACGGTGCCGGCAAGCCGAGTCCCTGGGTCGCCTTCGTCGCGTCCGAGCTCATCCGCGACGGCGGCCGCAAATGGAACGGCCTCTGCAACTGCTACTCGAAGACGGGCAGCGTCGGCGACGGCTGCGGCGAGATCAACGTGTTCGAGGTCGTGATGGACGACAACGACTACTCGAACCGCGAATTCGCGAGCACCGGTGTCCGCTCTTACCAAGCCGGTCATGTCGGCGGTGCTGTCTGCCAGGCATCCTGCGATCGCAATGCCTTCGCGGACGACGCCGACGTCGTCGACGCCTGCAGTAAACAAGCGTTCGAGCACGGACCGACTCTCGTTGCGGGCGGCGACACCGACGGATGCCCGGTGTGGCGCCGCCCGGAGGGGGACCGCTACTTCTTCATTCTGCTCGACCAGGCGGCGCGCGAGATCCAGGTCGGGATCGTGCACCCTGCGAACATTCCGGCGGCGTTGCGACCGGTGTTGCCGGAGATGCCGTCGTCGATCGCGCGCGGGGCGATCGACGAAGTGCTCGCGTTGCGGTTGCCGGAGTGACGAGCCGGTCAGCCGGTGACTTGGCCGATCATTGCTGAGGCAGCGCGCACACCGCCGGTGGTGCACGGCCGGCGAGCTCCCACGCGCTGATGATCGTGCGCAGCGTCACCAGACAATCGACGGCGTACGTGTGCTGTCGATCAGGATCGTACGCGGAGCACGTGTCCGCGCTGAAGGTGCAGAGCGCTCCCGCGTTGACCGCGTTGCAGCAATCCTGCGTGATCGTGCAGAGCTCGCACGTGGCCGGAGGGATCCCGCCGGTTCCGCCGCTCGTCGAGGTTCCACCAGCGCTCGTGGTGCCACCGCTCGTCGAGGTTCCTCCCGTGCTCGTGGTGCCGCCGCTCGTCGAGGTTCCGCCGGACGACGTGGCGCCGCCCGTGCCGGGTGGGTGGTGGTGGAAACGCCATCCGCGCAATGCGTCGGCGGTCACCTGAACGTCGCCGTTCGGATCGGTCGCGCCGTCGTCAACACCACCACACGCCGTCGCAACGAAGATGCCGACACCCAGTACCGGGCCCCGCAGCAAACGTAACCGTTCCATTTTCGCCTCCATCGGTTGCCCTCGCGCAGACGTACGGAGGGCGTCTCTCTGGGATGGAGTCCGCGCGGTCGAAAAGGTTTCGCCGCTGTCCGGAGAAATGGGAACGAGACATTCGATCCGGGGCCGCCTTGGCTCGAGGTGATACGACCCGATGCGTTACGTCACGGCGGGTTCCCCCCACATCAGGGTGCCCTTTCGGTAAAGCGTCACGCGCCTCGTGTGCGGAGCCCGCGCCGCAGCCCAGCGGGCGCGCACGACGACGGTTCCCACGCCATAGGCGTCACTGGCGCGACTCGCGCCTGCGGATCTGCAGCGGAACGGTGACTCCATACCGTTCATGAGCTGCCGCCGCGTCGAGCACGGCCGCCGGGCGGAGCTCGCCGGTCAAGAGCTTTCGGTACGCTCCGAGCGTGCGCGTCACTTCTTCGGCGCGCTCCCACACGAGCTCCACACGGAAGCGGCGCACGCCGAGCTCGAGGAGCTCCGGAACGAGCGGCGCGGCGCTTTGCGCGAGCGCGTTGAAGACGGTGTTGCGACACGCCACGTCGACGACGACCGGGTGCTCGTGCCCGGCGTAGTCGCGGAGGGCGAGCCGGTGCTTTTCGCAGGGGCGACCGCACGTTTTGTAATCGCGACCTTTGCTGAGGAGGTGCGCGTAGACGCAGTGGGAGTTGTGGAACGTGGGGATGTGGTGGTGCAGCGTCACTCCGACGCGACCACGCGGAACGTTCCGCAAGAGGTCGAGCAGCTGAGCGCGGTTCAGGTCGTGGGAAGCCGTGATGCTCTCTAGGCCGAGGCCGAGCAGGTGTTGGGCGGTGAGCGAGTTCGTGACGTTGAGCGAGAAATCGCCGTGCAGCGCGAGCCCGGTGCCACTTTCCCCGCGCTGGTCCCGGAGCTTCGAGAAGTGCATGAGCGCACCCCAATGCCGAACGAGCACTCCGTCGGGCGCGAGCGCGGCGAGACGCCGGTCGAACGCCTCTTCGCCCGGCTTTTGGACGCGTACCGTCGCGAGCGTCACACGGAGGCCGGCGCTCCGCGCGCGCTCGACCGCGCGGGCGAGACCCACCATCTCCATCCAGTCGAGCTCGACCTCGACTCCGTCACGAAAGCCGCTCGCGATGACGGCTTCGAGCTGCTCTTCGGTGCGACAGAGCGGAACGATGGCGGGCACGCCGTGAGCCTCGGTCGTGCGCGACGCAAGCTCGCTTCGGAGCGCAGGCAGACACGGCTCCGGCGGAAGACCTCGCGCGGGGCTCTCTCCGAGCGCTCGCTCGAGCTCGGCCGCAAGCTCGCGCCGGAGCGTCTTCAGCTCGGAAACCGGAACGTGGAGACGCGGGACGAGCCGCTCGAGCGCGATCGAATCGACGCGAAATGCCGTGCCACCGAAGCCGCCGAGCTTGTCGCGCACGAGCGCCTGATCGAGGCCGCTTCCCGCGCGCGCCGGCTCGAGCAGGCTCCGTGATTCGGCCCGCGCGACCAACGTTCGCCCGTCGAGCTCGACGCTCGCCGTGACCCGCAGTCGCTCCCCCGCTCGGCCCTCGAGCTCGAGAGCGAGGGGAATGCGGCCGGATGCGGGCTCCGCCAGCCGACGTTCGGCTTCGCGCGTGAGCTCGGGGTCGCTCGTGAGGCGAACGGCGTCGCCCGGGCGCACGCGGTCGAGCTCGGGGCCGGGCTGCCCGAAGCCGAGCTCGACGAGCTCGTCGCCGAGCACCCGCACGGAGAAGAGCGGCCCCCCGGGCGCGTTGTCGGGCTCGTGCTCCGCGTTCGAGCGCCCCACGAGCTCGAATTTGAGGCCCATTCCGGGTCGCAACAGCGCGCCGCCGCGGCTCGCCGCGTCGAGCTTCACGACGACGCTGCGCCGTAGAACCTCGCGCACGTCGCCCACGGCGAGGCCACGGTGCTTCGGCGTCGTCGCGACGACGAGCGTCTGGTGATCGTCGCCGTGAAGAAACCCGAGCGAGCCTCCACGCGAGAAGGCGAGCTGTGTGCGCTCGACGTCGCGCTCGAGCTGTGCGCGATCGTCATCCGTGACGCCGCGGAGCAGCGCGTCGCGCCAATGGCGCCACGAGTCGACGGCGGCGCTCACGTACGCGGGACCCTTGTAGCGCCCTTCGATCTTCAAGCTGTGAACGCCCGCTTCCATCAGCTCGGGCAGGGCGTCGTGCGCGGCAAGATCCTGCGGGCTCAGGAGGTAGCGCAGGTCGCCGAGCTCCTGTCGCTCGCCGTCGACGACCGCTTCGTAGGGCATGCGACAGGCCTGCGAGCATTGGCCCCGATTCGCGGAACGCCCCGAGAACGCTTCGCTCGTGAGGCATTGGCCGCTCCACGCCATGCAGAGCGCGCCGTGCACGAACACCTCGCCCTCGAGCGGGCTCCGCCGCATGAAAATGGCGATTTCTTCGGTGCTGAGCTCGCGCGGCAAGACCACACGCGACATCCCGAGCGTCGCGGCGAATTCGGCGCCCTCCGGGCTCGAGATCGTCATCTGCGTGCTCGCGTGCAGGCGGAGCTCCGGCGCCAAGCGGCGTGCGATGAACGCGACCGCCGGATCCTGGACGATGAGCGCGGCGACCCCGCTCGTCGCAACCCCGCGCAGGAGCGCTTCGAGCGACTCGAGCTCGCTCTCGAACACGAGGGTGTTGACCGTGAGGTACACCTTCGTGTTCGCGCGCCGGGCGCGTCGAACGAGCTCGGGCAAGCCGTCGAGGCTGAACGCCGTCGAGCGCGCACGCGCGTTGAACCCTTCGGCGAGACCGAAGAACACGGCATCCGCGCCGCTCGCGAGGGCAGCCGCAAAGGCCTCCTCCGTCCCCGCGGGCGCGAGAATTTCCGGGCGACGCCGCGGCGTGGTCACGGCGGGCTCCTAGCATCGATCCCCGAGCGACGATTGGCGGGGGGCGCTTCTTCGGGCATCTTCGGGCCATGCCGCTCGCGCTCGCGACGACGAACCCGCACAAGATCCAGGAGCTGCGCGCGATCCTGGGGCCGCTCGGCGTCGAGCTCGTGAGCCACGGCGAGCTCGGCGTGACGGTGCCGGAGCCGGAGGAAACGGCGCCCACGCTCGAGGGCAACGCGCGCATCAAGGCCGTCGCCTACGCGCGAGCGCTCGGACGAGTGTGCCTCGCCGACGACAGTGGGCTCGAGGTCGACGCGCTCAGCGGCGCGCCCGGCGTTCATTCGGCGCGCTATGCCGGCTCGGGCGCGACGCGCGAGGAGCGCGATCGCAAGAACCGCGAGAGGCTGCTGGCGGAGCT
>DASUGE010000081.1:0-2328 GCA_036274215.1 Polyangiaceae bacterium
TCCTTGACGCCGGAAGAGGCGATGGCAGAAGTCGAGGCTCTGCTGGCCGCTTACGCCGGCACGGAGGTGGGCCGTGGCTTGGACGAGCTGCTTGGTCCGACGGTCTCCATGATCCGGACAGCCCTCCAGACCGACGTGGTCAGCCCGAATCCCGGCGAGGTATTCGTTCCGGATCTCTCCGGCCTCCTCGGCAACAAGATGGATGCGCTCGGCCGCGACGACCAGCTCGAGCTCATCCAGATCCAGTCGCTCACCTCCGACATCCGCGAAGCGAGTCAGCTCGCTTCGAACCTGCTCGCGAGTAGCTCGCAGGCGACTAACACCATCGTCGGCAACATCCGGGGTTAGCGCCATGAGCTTTCGCGTCGAAGAGCCCCAATCGAGGGATCCCCGGCAGTCCGCCGTACTGTCCGGTGTTTCAGCCGAAGGCGACCTCGCCACGGCCATTCTCCAAATCATCGTACAGAGCTCCGGCAATCGGCAGGACGCGGCCAAAGCGGACGCTGCCGAGGCGTACGCTCGCGTCCAACGCGCTCGCGAGGAGATTCAAGCCGCGATGCAACGCGCCGCCGAGGCAGAAGAGCATGCGAGCTTCTGGAGTGACGTGAGCGGTGTCCTCGGCGGCGACGTCGCGGCAATCGCGGGCGTGGTCGCTGCCGTGGCGCTCGCAGTCGCTACGGGCGGCGCAGGTGCCCCGGCCATCGTCGCACTCGTCGCCGCAGGGCTCACGGTGGGGGCGAAGGCAGGCGAAGCGCTCGGCGCCGATCCACGCCTGACGGCGGCGATGGGCGTCGCTGGCGGCGTCCTCGGCCTCTTCGCGGGCAATGCTGCGGGCGCCGGGACGGCATGGACGACGGTCGCGCAGGTGGGCAGCGCAACGCAGGGCGCGGCTTCGGCGGGCTCGGGCGGCGCGACAGTGGCGGAGGGCCACTTCCGCGGCGCCGTCATCGACGAGCGGGCGAACGCCCGAGACGCGCAGGGCCGGCAGAACGACGCCTGGCTCAGCCTGGACCTCGCAATCGCGTCGCTCGATCGAGCGTGTCGCGACGTGGCGCGCGCGCAGAGCGGCGCGGCGAAGATCGAAAGCACCGAAAACGCGGGAGCGACCGCCATCATCGCTCGAATGGGAGCGGCCTGATGTCGGACGTACCTTCCGTCACCACGACCGCCAACGCTCACCTCGCTTTGGACCAATCGGATGGGACCGGCGAAGCCCCCTACGTTCCGCGGGACCCGTTCGCCGAGCTCGCGGAGCTAATCGTGCAGAACGACTTTTTGCGTGCGGATCTCGACGCGCAGAATCTCCGAGCAGCGCGTGAGGCCGAGGCGCGGGCGCGGCGCGAAGAAGTGAGCGCGATGCGTCGCGGCGCCGACGCGATCGTCGTGCAGGCGTACGTCCAGGGCGGCATGGCGGCACTCGGAGGTCTCGCCCAGTGCGCGGGGAGTCTCGGCCAAGTGGGCAACACACCACCCGCGCCGGACGCCGGCCACGCCGAGCGATGCGACTTCAGAAGGTGCGAGCTCGAGCTCAAGGGCCTCGACAAGGCGGGCGGCGCACTCGGAAGCATTGCGCAGCCGCTCGGTCAGCTCACGGGCGGCGTCGAGAAAGCACACGCCGACGCGGACGCCGCCGAAGCGCGCAACGAAGCCGAGCAGGCGGAGTTCGAGAAGAACGAAGCACAGGCGCACTTCGAGCGGCTCTCGAAACATACGGATTCGGTGCTCGAACTCGTCGAGAGCACGCTCGATTCCGAGCACCAGGGAAATCTCGCGATTCTCGCGAGGTTCTGAAAGACGTCAGCCGACCGCGGCGAGCGCCGTCTCGAGTGCGCTCCCTGGCTCGAGCCACTCGACCGGCGCGCGACGGAGCCAAGTGCGTTGCCGGCGAGCGAAGACGCGCGTCGCGCGCCGGATCGCGTCGCAAACGGCGTCCACGTCGCCGGCCGTGCCGCTCGCGAGCGCTTCGCGAATTTGGCGATAGCCGACCGAGCCCATGGCGCGCGACTCCCCGTGACCGAGCTCGACGAGCCGCTCGACCTCGGCGACCAAGCCGGCCGCGAGCATGGCGCGAGCCCGGCGCTCGATGCGTTCGTCGAGCTCGGGACCGGAACGCTGGATATCGACGAGCTTCGCCGCGTAGCGCGCGTCGCGAAACCCGTGCCGCCCCTGGACAGAGCTCAGGCGCTCCCCCGTGAGCTCGAAGACTTCGAGCGCGCGGCTCACGCGGACGAAGTCGTTGGGCGCGAGGCGCGCCGCGGCGACGGGGTCCACCGACGCGAGCGCGGCATGCAGCGCCGGACGCCCCTCCGCCTCCACCAGAGCGCGATG
>DASUGE010000082.1:0-17329 GCA_036274215.1 Polyangiaceae bacterium
TCGTGCGTCTCGGTGCACGGCACCTCCGTGCCGCCGGGTTACGAGGTCGTGAACCACCCTGCGTCCGGCCTGATCACTGGCGGCGTGATCGGCTTGAGCCTTTCCTACGGCACGGCGCTCATTGTCGCCGCGTCGCAGGGCTTCGACAACGCTTCGGGCTGGATGGCGGCGCCGCTCGTCGGGCCGTTCGTTTCGATTGCCACTCGCGACTACGAGAAGTGTAAAACTGCGACCGTGGCGCAGGCGCGCCTCTGCGTGACGGATGCCGTCGGCCAAGTGCAATACATCACGTTCGCGGCGGTGGACGGCATGTTCCAAGTCGCTTCGGCGCTCGTGATTCTTGCGGGCGCCATGAGCTCGCGCGACGAGCTCATTCGGCAGGATCTGGTGCACGTGAAGGCCGCGCCGGGAAGGACGGGCGGCGTCGATTGGGCGGTGACGGTGCAGGGGAACCTGTGACGACACTTGGGCGCGTTGCAGCCATGTTGCTGCTCAGCGTGCCCGTGCTCGTCGCGGCGTGCGGTGATCGCGAGGGGACTGGAACCGCGGGGCTCGAGCCGCGTCGCCCCGGTGCGTCGGGCGCCGGCGGCACGGAGGTGCCGTGCACCGAGACGCACGAGGATCGTGACGGCGATGGCGTTCCCCATCTCTACGGGCCCGCGTGCCCAGGCACGCTCTTCCTCTGGAAGGAGGATTGCGACGACGACGATCCGTCCGTGCAGGAGTGGAGATATCCGGACGCGGATGGCGACGGCGACGGCGCTGAAGCGGCGGCATGCCTGGCGTCGGATGCGACGGGCTACAGCGCATCTGGATCCGACTGCGACGATGCTGATCCGGCGGTCTCATCGCATACCATCGAGGTGGCGGGCGACGGCATCGATCAGGACTGCTCGGGTAGCGATCTCGAGCCGTGCTCGGACACGAACACGAATTGTCCGTGCAGCGTCAATCCTCGCTGCGCGCTCGAGCCCACGGACCCATGTGACGGCGTCGATTTGGCGATCGGCGCGATCGTCGGCTGCTTCGACGGCGGCGAGGCGATCGAGGACTACATCTTCATCGTGAACCAAGGGACGGACGACTTCTCGGGCACGTTCGTGCTCACTCGAGGCACGTGGGAGAGCGACGTCCTCGCGGCCACCGTTCCGGCGGGTGGAGCGACGGTCGGTATCGGGCGCTACCTGGGGGGTGACCCGAACGAGCCCGTCACCATCAGCACCCCCGACGCCGTCGACTGCAATCCGGACAACGACGCGTACCCTGGGGAAGACGCCGTCGGCTCCAAATGCCCGTAGCGGCCGCGTAGGAACGGCAACCCAAAGCCTGACGCAACTCGCGCGGCGGGTGGCCGACCTCCCTCGAAAGGAGGTCTTTTCATGACCACTCGCCTCGATCCTCAAGGTCCCGCTCCGCTCGTTCACGCCGATCCGGCTGCGTATCGCAGCACGGCGCAGCCCACCCGGCCGTTTCAGGCCGTCATGACGGCCGGCGCCGCTGCCGTCATCGGCGGCGCCGAGGCCGCCGTTCAGCGCTTGCCCGGTGGGCCCATTCTCGCGGCCGCGTTTCGACCCCAGTCCGCCCAGCCCATGCTGACCGGTGGCGGAGCTCCGGCGACGACGCCCGAGGGCTACCCCGTTGCAGGGTCGGGCACAGGCGTCGGGGGCGCAGGCGTCGCGGGAACGGCCAACGGCACGGGCTCGCTCGACGGCATGCTCGACCAGAACTCCGACAAGAACCTCTATTACATCGCGCTGCAGGAGAAGATCAGCGCGGAGAATCGCCTCTACTCCGCCTACTCGAACGTGCTCCGCGTCCGGCACGAGACGATGAAGAACGCGATCGGCAATTTCAGGTAGGCTAGCGGCGCATGGGCATCGATGGCATCGGCAAACCGCCGCCAATCGGTCCGGCAGGCGGCGCCCCAGCCCCCGCGGCAACCGGCGGCGAATTTCGGCTGCCCGCTGCGGAAGGTGCAGCACCGAGCAGCGAGCTCTCGCGCCTCGAGCGCGGCGAAATCGGGCTCGACGCGTACCTCGACGCGCGCGTGACGGAAGCCACGCGGCACCTGAGCGATCGGCTCGCTCCGGAGCAGCTCGAGTTCGTGCGCAGCACCTTGCGGAGCGAGCTCGCCTCCGACCCGACGCTGGTCGAGCTCGTTCGGCGCGCCACGGGGAAGACGGTCGAGAGCGGCGAGTGACGGGCTAACGCTGCATGAGCGAGCCTGTCATCCGCTGGGTCGCGAGCGGAAATGAGCGCGCGGTCGCCGACATCGTCACGGAGCTTGGGGCGAGCGGCGTCGAAGCGCTCGCCGGCGGACGCGTGTTCGTCGACGGGCGGCGTGTGACGGAGCTGAGCGGCGTCGTTCGCGCGGGCAGCGTGCTCGAGGTGTACGCGGCGCGCAACGTCGAGCGCGACGTGACGCTGCTCGCCGAGCACGCGGGGTTCGTCTTCGTCGACAAGCCGGCCGGAATCGCGACGGAGCCGGATCACGCGGGCGTCGCGGCGAGTCTCGTGGCGCGCGTCGCGGAGCGGCTCGGCGTGGCTCGCAGCGAGCTCCACGCGCTCTCACGCCTCGACGTGGGCGTGAGCGGCGTGGTCACCCTCGCGCGGAGCCCCGAGGCGCGCGAGCAGGCGGCGGCGCTGCGCGAGCGTGGCGCGTGGCACCGGCGCTACGTCGCCCTCGCGCGGTGTGCTCCCGAGCCCTCGCGCGGGATTTGGGATCAGGCGCTCGCACGGCCGCGCGCTGGGCGCTCGGGTCGACATGCGGAGCGCGCCGCGAGCACCCGCTTTGCGCACCTGGGCGCGGCGGGGCCCGTGTTCGTTCCTTCGCGCGCCGGCAACGTGGAAGTGCGTCCGGCGCTGCTGGCGCTCGCGCCCGTGACGGGCCGGACGCACCAGCTTCGGATGCATGCGGCGGGTGGCGGGGCGCCGCTGCTCGGAGATGCGACGTACGGAGGGCCGGAGCGTCTGGTGCTCGCCAATGGTGCGGTTCGTCCGCTCGAGCGGGTCGCGCTTCACGCGGCGTGGGTCGAGCTCGAGCTTCGCGGTCAGAAGCTGCACATCGGGGCGCCGATCCCGGCCGATCTGGACGGACTGTGGCGTGACCTCGGCGGCGAAGACGAGGGCTGGGCGCGCGCGCTCGAGCTCGAGCTTTGACGGCGGCGGGCCTGTGCTAACGAAGGCGGGCCTTGCTTCGCTGTCTGGTCGTCGTCGGTTTCGCTGCCCTCGTGGGCTGCGCGGGGACTCGTGCGCCGCGCCCCGAGGAGCCGGGACCGGGCATCGTCGTTCCGGTGCATCTGGCTGAGGGGCACGGCGACGGTGCCATCGACGCGCCGGTGCCGAGCGGTGTCCCCACGGCGAGCGGCTCGGCCGCACCGAGCGCGTCGGCCTCATCGGACGCGCCGCCGCGCGCATTCACGAGCGATCCGCCCGATCCCCAGCCGCTTCGTCTCGCGGATCAATACGAGTACACGCTCCACTACGAGGACGCGAAGATCCGCCTCGTCGGGCTCCGGCGCGTTCGCTTTCCGACGCCCATCGTTACGGCGCGCCGCATGGGGCGCTACGCCTTCGAGCTCTGGATTGGGCACGAGCTCGTCGATCGCGTGCGCTTCGATTTCCCGTTGCTCGCGGCGACCGAAGCTTCCGACACGACGCGGCGCAAGCTGTACGAGACGCCGGCGCTCACGGGCGGTCCCTACACGGTAACGGTGCTCGTCCCCGCGGCACCGCGGGCTCGCACCGCGCGCCTGGTCGATCGCGCCACGCGCTTTCAGGCGAAGCTCAGCTGGCCGCCGGAGCCGACGGCGGGGCTCGAGATCACCCCGCTCGATCCCGCGAGCGCGCCGGCCACCGCATCCGCTTCGAGCGCGCCGCCGAGCCCGCCGCCCGCCACGGTAGCGAGCGCAATGCCCGCGCCGTTGCCCAAGCAGCCGGCGGGAGCAGCGCCTGCTGCGCCGGCAAGCCCGGCGAGCAAGGTACCCGTGATACCGGGGCCGACGCGCCCGCGGCCGCCTCCCCCGTTTCAGCTGGAGAAACCGTAAGGCGCGCTGGTGCTGCGCGCGGGAGCCGTCTCCCTAGAAACGCTTCGCGTACGCCGCTTCGTCGAAGCCGACGAGCGCGTAGTCTTTGCCGACGACGAGCGGGCGCTTGATGAGCTTGCCGTCGCGGGCGAGCGCGTCGAAGGCTTGCGCGTCCGTCATCGTGGCGAGGCGCGCGCCGAAGCCGCCGTCACGGTAGCTCTGGCCGCTCGTGTTGAAGAGCTTTTTGACGGGGACACCGGCGAGCTTCTGGATGCGCTGGAGCTCGGTCTTCGACGGCGGCTGCGTCACGATGTCGATGGTTTCGACCGCCACGTCGCGCCCCTTCAAGTAGGCGAGCGCTTTGCGGCAGGTCGAGCATTTCGCGTACGCGTAAACCTTGGGTTTCGTCGCGGGCATGGTGTCCTCAGCTGGCGCTCGTGCGAAGGGCTCGGCGGCGCGCGGCGCGGGCGAGCGCGTGGTCGATCAGACGCGTCACGAGCGTGGTCGCATCGACGCCCGTGGCGGCCATCAGCTTCGGGTACATCGAGATGGAGGTGAAGCCGGGCAGGGTGTTGATCTCGTTCACCCAGAGCTTCCGGTCACGGTCGAGGAACAGATCGACCCGGGCGAGCCCCGCGGCCTCGAGCTCCGCGAAGACGGCGAGCGCGAGCGATTGGGCTTCGGCGGCTTCGGCGGGGCTGAGCTCGGCGGGAATGCGCGTGCTCGCGCCTTGCTCGTCGAGGTACTTCGCGGCGTAGGAGTAGTAGCCGTCGGCGTGCTCGACCACGATTTCGCCCGGAATCGACACGAGGGGAGGCTCGCCGTCGAGCACGGCGCACTCGATTTCGCGCGGCTTGTCGAGGCCGGCTTCGACGATGACCTTGTCATCGAACGTGAAGGCTTCGGTGATCGCCGCCTCGAGCTCGGGAAGGGCTTTGACGCGCGAGATGCCCACCGACGAGCCGAGGTTCGCGGGCTTCACGAAGAGCGGAAATCCGAGCTCGGCGGAGCTCGCGAGCGCCTTCGCCGGGTGCTGCTCGAAGTCGGCGCGGCGGAGCGCGCGGTACGGCAGCACGGGCAGCCCGGCGGCGATGAGCAAGCGCTTCATCACGGCCTTGTCCATGCCGACGGCCGAGCCGAGCACGCCCGAGCCGACGTACGGCACGCCCGCGAGCTCGAGCAAGCCTTGCACGGTGCCGTCTTCGCCGAGCGGGCCGTGCAGCACGGGAAACGCCACGTCGATGCCGAGCGCGGCGTTGCCGGGGCCCGACGTCACGAGCCCGCTCGAAGGATGCGCCGGCAGGAGCACGGGCGGGCGTGACTCGTCGAGCGAGACGTGCCGCGGGTCGCGCGCTTGGCCGAGCAGGCGCGCGGCGTCTTGCAGGAGCCAGCGTCCGTTCTTGTCGATGCCGACGAGGACCGGCTCGTAGCGGGCGGGGTCGAGCGACTCGAGCACGAAGCGCGCGGAGAGGAGGGAGATCTCGTGCTCGGCCGAGCGACCCCCGAACAGGATGGCGACGCGAAGCTTCTGCGAGGATTCGGCGGTCAACGCCCGCGCAGACTAGCGCGAATTCTGCCCCAACGGCGTCAGCTCACTCGACGCGAAACCAATCGACGTCGGCGTAGCCGACCTCGCGCGCGCTCTCGCTGCCGCGCTGCGCGAAAAGGCCGACTTTCGCGCCGACCCAGCGCCCGGGCTGCGCGTGGAATGGCTCGCCGATGGCCGCGAACGCGACTCCATCGGCCGAGTAGCTGAGCTCCGTGACGCCGCCCTCGAGGACGCGCGCACGGAGGGTCATGTTGTTGCCCGCTGCGCGCACCGTCGCGACCTCACGCTCGCGAGCGCCCGTGTTCGCCCCCTTGCACGCGCTGTGCGTCACGAGGAGCTCGCCGCCGCGTCGCTCGAGCGCGAGCGTGACGTAGTCGGTGCCGAACACGACGAGCCCGGCCTTCTCGCCGTCGTTCTGCGCGGTCAGCGTGAGCTTCGTCGTTGCCGTGAAGGCGGGCCCCGGGAATTTCTGGAGCAAGAGGTTCGGCGCGTCCCATAGGTTCTTCGCCTCCGGTGCGGGCGTCACGCACGTCATGCGCAACACGCCCGCGCTCGGCGCCGGCAGCGCCCATCCGGACGCAGGATTCGCCTGCCACTGCCACTGCAGCCCGAGTCGCGAGCCGTCGAACTCGTCCGATTCGACTGGCGTGGCGAGCGCCGGCTTGCCGCTCACGTCGGGCTTCTTGTGCGTCGCGACCGGCTCGCCGCCGTCGCCGATCACGGGCCAATCATCGACCCATTTCATCGGCTCGAGGTGAACGACGCGCCCGTATGCGCCGCGATCCTGATAGTGCAAAAACCAGAACTGCCCCTTCGGCGTGTCGACCCACGCGCCTTGATGCGGTCCGTTGGTGCCGGTTTTTCCCTGCGCAAGGACGATCTTGTCCTCGTAGGGGCCGTAGAGGCTCTTCGAGCGGAGCACGACTTCCCAACCCGCGGGCACGCCGCCCGCAGGCGCGGCGATGTAGTAGTAGCCGTTGCGCTTGTAGAGCTTCGGTCCTTCGATGGTCGGCTGCTTCTGGTGACCGTCGAAGATCAGCGTGCCGTCGTCGAGCACGCGCTTGCCGTCGTCGCTCAAGCGACTGAGCGCGAGGGTGCTCTTGATCCCGGTGCGGCTCGCGGCAAACGCGTTCACGAGGTACGCCTTGCCGTCGTCGTCCCAGAACGGGCACGGATCGATCCAGCCTTTCGCGGCCTTCACGAGCTCCGGCTTCGACCACGGCCCCTCCGGTCGCTTCGCCGTCGAGACGAAGATGCCGAAGTCTGCGTCCGCGAAGTACACGTAGAAGAGCGACCGGTGCTTGCGAATCGACGGTGCCCACACGCCGCCGCCGTGCACGGGACTGTCGTAGGTGGCGCGCGGCTCGAGCCCGTCGAGCACGTGGCCGACGAGCTGCCAGCTCACGAGATCCCGCGAGCGCAGGATCGGCAAGCCCGGGATCGCGTTGAAGCTCGACGCCACGAGGTAAAAATCGCGACCCTCGCGGATCACGTCCGGGTCGGAGTAGTCCGCGAAGAGGACGGGATTCTTGTAGGTCCCGTCCCCGTTGTCGGCGATCCAAGCCCTCGACAACGCGGGCTTTGCCGCCGGAGTCGCCGCGCCGACGGCGCCGAGCGCCACACCGAGCGCGGCAAGCTTCGCGATGAGGGCGCGTCGCATCCTGATCGCCTACCACCCGCTGGCCGCAGCGGGAAAACTTGCGGAGTTATTGAAGCGGCAGGGGCGGGGTTGGGTCAGGGTCAGAGCTAGGGTCAGAGCTAGGGTCAGGGTCAGAGCTAGGGTCAGGGTCAGAGCTAGGGTCAGCGTGAGACGTGGGGAGCAGGTGGTGGGGGTTCTTTCAATTCGAATATGCAAGCGTGCATAGGAGGGGCACGGTGATGCATGATCAAATGAGAAAGCTGCAGGCGCGCGCGTGGAAGGCGTGTGAGCCCTGCCTGCTGGCGGTTAGCGCCCGATTCGTGTAACGCTGTCGGCACTTCGATGAAGTGCGAGGCCTGCGGACACGAGAACGTCGATGGGGCGCGGTTCTGCGCGAAGTGTGGGGCGATCCAGGCCGTGCACGAGGAGGGACCC
Source organism: Polyangiaceae bacterium (assembly GCA_036274215.1). Classification (GTDB taxonomy): domain Bacteria; phylum Myxococcota_A; class Polyangia; order Polyangiales; family Polyangiaceae; genus PMG-095. Next base: position 7,649 of record DASUGE010000082.1, read on the forward strand.
GATCCGCTCGTCGGACAGCTGATCGGCGGGCGCTACCGCGTGACCGGCGTGCTCGGCGAAGGCGGCATGGGCAAGGTGTACGTCGGCGAGCAGCAGATGGGCTCGACCGTGCGCAAGGTCGCCATCAAGACGCTGCACTCGCACCTGTCGAAGGACCCTTCGGTCCTCCAGCGCTTCCATCGTGAGTGCGGAACCGTCGCGCAGCTCGAGCACCCGAACACGATCAAGTTCTTCGACTTCGGCGCGACGCAGGACGGCACGCTCTACATCGCGATGGAGTTCGTCGCCGGCAAGCCGCTGAGCGACGCGATCTCGCACGGCCCTCTCGCGCCGGAGCGCGTCACCAAGATCATGCGTCAGGTGTGCGGCGCGCTCGATGAAGCGCACCTTCAGGGCATCGTTCATCGCGATCTGAAGCCCGACAACATCATCCTCGCCGATCGCGCGGGCGAGACGGACTTCGTGAAGGTGCTCGATTTCGGCATCGCCGCGCGACGCGAATCGGGCGACGCGCAGAAGGAGCAGAAGCTCACGCAGCAGGGCATGGTGCTTGGCACCCCGCCGTACATGAGCCCCGAGCAGTTCACCGGTAAGGCGCTCGACTCACGCAGTGACATCTACTCGCTCGGCGTCATGTCGTACGAGATGCTCGTCGGGAAGCTGCCGTTCGAAGCCGACACGCCGTGGCAGTGGGCGACGCAGCACATGTCCGTGCAGCCCACGCCCTTCGAGGTCTCGGCCCCGTCGCGCGACCTGCCGATCGGCATGCGTCAGGCAATCCTCAAGGCCCTTTCCAAGGATCGCGACCAGCGCCAAGCCTCCGCGCGCGAGTTCTTCGCCGAGCTCTCGGGCGGGGGGCGCATGACCGTCACGGGCGACGTTCCGGGTGGCGGCGGCGGCCCGCGTCACACCGACACGGCGGCGATGCCGCAGGCGCCGGACTTCGGCGGCTCTTCCCCCGCGTTCCCGGCCGGTCCGGTGGCGGGCCACTCGCCCCACGTTCCCGCGACGGCTCCCGCCGTGGTCGCCGCGGTCCCTCCCGCTCCGCAGATGAGCCGCGAGAGCGGGGGCAACAAGGGACTCGTCATCGGGCTCGGGGTCGTCGGTGTCGGACTGCTCGGCGCGATGGGCGTGGTCGCGATGCGCTCGGGGAGCTCGAGCAGCAGTGAGCCGCAAGTGTTGACCATTCCGACGGCGACCTCGGCCACCCCCGCCAACACCGGGGTCGCTCCCTTCGGAACGTCACCCACCGCCGACCCGACCGTTGCCCCGCCGTCTGCCGACGACGCCGGCACGGGCGAGACCCCCCCGCCGCAGGGCGCCGCGGGTACGTCCGCCAAGCCTGCCACCCCCGCTCACTCGGCAACCAGCTCCAGCACGGCGCAAAGCGCGAAGCCCGCCGCGGGTGGCGGCGACGCCTGCGCAGCCTGCGAGAACGCGGCGCGCTCGGGCAACCTCGCCGTCGCTTCGTCCCAGCTTTCGAAGTGCACGGACGCCGAGAAAAAGAGCATCTGCGTCTCCCGCGCCAAGAGCGCGGCCCCCGATCTCGCGAACGCCGCGGCCCTCAACGGCAACTGCCAGGCAGCCAAGACCATCCAGCAAATTGCCGAGGGCATGGGCGCCGGTTCGACGAAGCTCAAAAACGCGACGAAGAAGTGCAAGTAGCGGCTCGGCGGCGAGCGCCTTGGATTTCAGTCACACTGCTCCCTCATGATTTCCCTATGCTTTCGGGGACTCCGCCGAGGTTTGCCGGCTAGTCGGCCGGTAAAAAAAGCCGTTCCCTTGACGGATTCTGCAGAGGGGAGCTACATCGAGGAGTCACGCTTGGCGACTGCGGCAGAGACTCCCAACTGGCTCTCCGGCAGAGGGAGTCGCCCTCGGACGCACAAAAACGCATGGCCTCGATGATCTCCAGGATGACCTGGCGGGAGCTCTGTCGCTCCGGCGCCTACAAAGGACTTTGGGTCGCAATCGATAACTGTCGCTACGACGAGAGCCGTCAGCCTCTCGAAGGCGACGTGGTCGATTCCGATACGGAATTCTCCGAGCTTTGCGCTCGGATGCGTGAGGCGGGCCGCTCGTCCTGCACGATCGTCTTCTGCGAGTCCGACGTGTTCGTCGAGACCGACGCGGCCGCGGGCGGCGCCGGCGACCTCGGCGTCAGCGACCGCACGGCCTGACGCATCGCGCCGCCCCTCGCGGCGTGCATGAGCCGAACGGGACCCCCGCGTACCCGCGAAGGACGCCTATTTAACCGTCGGCTTCACGATGGCTTTCCCGTCGCGGATCACCACGTCGAAGTCGATCTTCCGGTCTTTGTGCTGCGCGCGCAGCTTGTTCTCGGTCTCGCGCAGCGACCGGCTCAGGTTTTCGAGCGAGATCTGACCTGCCTCCTTGTTCTGGCGCTTCATCGCCAGGAGCTTCTCGTGCAGGTCCCGCACGCGCTCGTCGCTGAGCCCCTGAGCGCTTGCGGCGGCTGGCTTGGGCGGAGGAGCCACCTTCGGAGGCGGTGCGGCCTTGGGCGGGGGTACGGCCTTCGGAGGGGGGGCGGCATGCGGCGAGCTCTTCGGCTTGGGCGGGGGCGCGGCCAATGGCGCGCTCTTCGCCTCGCGCGCGGGTGCGGGCTCCGGCTCGGGTGCGGCTTTCGGCGGGACCTTGGGGGCGGGTTTCGGCGGCGGCGGCACCCAGCTTCCGAGAAAGCCCATGTCGAGCTCGAGCGAGTCGAACTTTTGCGCGCCGTCCGGCGGCTTGCTCGAGAGGGGGCGCGGCTGGACGGGCTTCGCGGGCGGAGCGCGCCGCGCTTGCGTGGGCGGCTCTTCCGCGGGCATCGGAATCGATTCGCGCACCTCGGAGCGCCGCAGGGGCGGCGGACGGTTCGTCTCGTCGTCGGCGCTGTCCGGCGGAAGGCTGCTCGGGCGCGGCGCGGGCTGCTCTTCCGCCGGGGCGTTGGTGATCCCCTCGCCCGCGCCGGCGGCGATGAGCTTCCCGAAGCGACGGCGGGCCGCGATCGTGAGCTGCGCGTCGGGCGCGAGCGCGCGTTCGGCTCGCAAGATATGACGCTTGTAGGTGCCGTTCTCGATCTCGCGGCAGATGCGCTGCCAATACTGCTGAAACGTATTGTAACGCTGGATGATCGTCTGCAGCTTGAAGCGCTTGCCCGTGTTGCGGATCTTCTCGCGACGGAGCACGTAGATGCGCCGCTCGACGTCTTTGCGTGGCACGGCCGGCTCGATCTTCTCGAAGCCCATGAAGTACTGCTCGTAGAGCGCGCGCAGACGCTCGACGCGCGTCTCGAGCTCCTCCAAAGCCACATCGAGCTCTTCCAGCGTCACCGTGACCTCAGTCCGGATACGGCGTGATCAGCAGATCGTCGAAGCAAGCGGGGACGTCCCAGTCGTTGAACGCGAAGTGCTCGTGACCCGGGCCGGCGAGCGGCGCCGAGTCGTCGAGCTCGTGGAAGAGATTGTCGTCGACGGTCACGCGGAGGGTCTTGCCGTCGCCGCGCTCGATCTCCACGTGGTACGTGCGACCCTCCGCGATCGGTTGCAGGCGCGGGTCTTCCGAGCCGGGCACGAGGCGATGCTCCAAGCGCTTGGCCGCGTGCTCGTTGAGCCGGGCGAGGACGTTGAAGTGATTCTTCCAACCGCCGAGGATCACAATGTAACTCGTCGCGTCGTCGTAGGTAGCACCGCTCGGCACGCTGTGGCCGTCGCCCCACGCCTCAGCCTTCAGGTCGCCGTCGGGGGAACCGCCCGTGACGTCGAACTCGATGCGCGCGTTGCGCGGCAGTCTCGGAACGAACCACGCGGGGTGGTTTTTGGCGCCCTTCACGCACAGGCGTCCATCGTCGATGCGCCAGGCGTCCGAGGTGGGATTCCAGTCGGGGCCGAGCGCCGCGCGGTTGAAGTCTTCGTTCAGCGCCTCGGTGATGAGTCGCCCCTCACCGCCGTCGCCCGAGGCCTGCGCCGCGACGCGACCCGGCTCGGGCGAGGCTTTGCGCTTGGCCGCCGTGCTCGTCCGCTTGCTCGTCGAACGACCTGCGTCGCGATGAAAGCCGGGAGGATCGGCCGGCAGGCAGCCGATCACGAGAGCCGTCCCGAACGCGACCACCGAGCGCACGGGCCCCATGGTACGCGAAGGGCCGGGGTTCGTCCCGCATGCACCCGACGCTTTTCGAAATTCCGCTGGGGCCGAGCCGGGTGCCGCTCGTCGGCCACGTGCTGTGGCTCGGCTCGCTCGAGGTCGCCGCGTTCGGTGTGCTGCTCGCGGCTGCCGTCGCGCTGGGTGGCCTCGTCACGCTGCGGCTCGGCGAGCGCGCAGGGCTCGGGCGCGCGCCGCTCATCACCGTCCTCGCCGCGGCTTTCTTCGCGGGGCTGCTCGGCGCGCGGCTCGGATTCGTGCTGCTTCATCCCGGGCTTTTGCAGTCGTTCGGCGACGCGGTCTCGCTCAAGAGCGGCGGCCTCTCGGGCACGCTCGGCCTCGTCGCCGGAGCGGTCGCTGCGTTTTTCGCGGCGCGCTCGCGCGGCCTGTCCGCGGCGACGCTGTTCGATGCCGTCGCGCCCGTGTTCGGGATCGGCGTCGCGCTCACGCGGCTCGGTTGCTACCTCGAAGGCTGCGATTTCGGGCGGCCGTTGTCCGCCGCGGCGCCACGCTGGCTCGCGCGGCTCGGGACGTTTCCGGCGCGCTCGCACGCGTGGGTCGACCACGTGAGCTCCGGCGCGCTCGCGCCCGACGCACCAGTTTCGCTGCCGGTGCACCCGAGCGAGCTGTACGAGTGCGTTCTTGCGCTCGCGCTCACGGGCGTCGCGCTTTACGTCCGGCGGCGGTCGGCGCGCGCGGGGGATGCGGCGCTCGCGGTGGGAGCGGGCTACCTCGCCGTGCGCGTGCTCGTCGATTTCTCGCGGCCGGCCAGCGCGGACGTATGGTGTGCGCGCTTCGTTTTGCTCGCGGCCGGAGCGCTCGCTACTGCGCTGACGCTACGGGCTCGAGCTCGGCATCCGTGAGGGTGCCGTCGTGGTTTTCGTCGACGTAGAGCGCGAACGCGCTCGCCGTCGCGTCGTCGAAGGCGGCGAGCAGCTCCGTGTTCGCGCCGGCGTTCACGATCACGGCGCCGTCGTCGTCGGGCTCGGCGCCGGCCACGTCTGCGTTGGCGAGCCACGCGTCGAAGTCGATACCCAGGAAGAGCTTCGTCGCGGGGAGCGGCTTGCCGATCGGCATCGAGACGAAGTCGAGGGTCGCCGCGACCGTGCTCGTGACGTCGAACGCCGCGCCGTCCTCGCGTGAGCCCGTGACGTGGACGCTCGCTGCGTCGAGCGCAGGCTTGGTCGACGTGCCCGCCTCGAGCTCGACGTGAACCGAGCAATAGTCGCTGACGGCGGTGTCGAGCGTGAGGGACGACGGTGGGAATACGAACAGGTCGATCGGGAAGGCCGTCGTCCCGATGCTCGCCGCCTGCGGATCGCAGGGGATGAACGTGAGCTTGTGGATGTAGATGGCGGCGCCGTCGATGGCGAGGCTCTGGTCCTCGACCGCGCCGTCGAGGGCCGAGATCTGGATCTCGGGCGGATCGACCGTCGGAGGAACCGTGGCGGAAGAGCACCCGGCGATCGCCGGCCCCGCCGCAGCGACGAACAGCACGCCACCGAAAGCACGCACCAAAGTCGAAATCGTCATCGGTCCTAGTGTACCCTCGCGGCGGCGCGCCACCCCTGCGTCGAGGAGCCCAAGCCTTATGTCATTGTCCCAACCTGGTCGTGCGATGCGTTCGAACCGTGCGGCAGTCGTCATCGCCGCGTTGTGCGTGATCGGTGCCTGCAAGAAGAACGACGGCGAGGCGGCACCCGGCGGCTACGCGCAAGGTCAGGTGGGTGTCGGGCCAGCGGCGGGTGCCGGCCCCGTGGCGCCTGCGGCTCAGGGCGGCGCCCCCGCGACCGCCCCCGCAGCGCCCGCCGGTGCCGCTGGCGCCCCCGCCACCGTGCCTGCAACTCCCGCTCCCTCGGGTACGGCACCCGCGTTCCCGCCGCCGCAAGCCGGCCCCGTTGCCATGCGTCTCGATGCCACGGCGTCTGCTGCCGTCTCGCCGATCCTCGCCGGCCTCGTGAAGGACAACGTTCAGTCGGGTGCAAAGCCCGTCGGTGACGCGGTCGTCGGCAACTTCGGTGCGAACCAAACGCTCGAGTTCCCCGTCCAGCTTCAGCCGAACAAGTGCTACACGGTCATCGCCGCGGGGTTGCCGCCGGTGGCCGAAGTGGGCTTGCAGCTGCAGCTCACGACGGCGCTGCCGGGCATGGCGCCGGTCCTCGCCGTCGATTCCGATCGCGGCCCGACCGCCGTCATCGGCAAGAAGTCGCAGTGCTACAGGTGGACGCTCGGCGTGATCCCGGCGCCCGGCAAGGTCGTCGTGCAGGTCCCCGGGGGGACCGGTCTCGTCGCCGCGCAGGTTTACGAGAAGTAACCGCGCGCGCGGCGCGGCGTGGTCACTCGCCCGCGCCGCCGCCCATCGCGCCACCGGCGGTGCCCGCGGCAGCGCCGCCCGAGCTCATGCCCGCGCCACCTGCTGCGGTACCGCCCGAGCCGGCTCCGCCCGCCGACGTGCCGGCGCCGCCGCTGCTCGTCCCGCCCGAGCCGCTCGCGGTTCCGCTGCTGCCGCCCGAGCCGCTGCTGCCGCCGGTACCGGTTCCACCCGAGCCGCCTTTCGCGCCCGTGCCCTTGCCGGCGAGCCCGACGGTCTGCTCCGCGTCCTGACTCGACGAGCAGCTGGTCACGCCGCAGCAAACAAGGCCGAAGATCACGAGGGGCTGGATGAAGACGCGCATGGCTGGTGGAACTCCGGGCCGGAGCCTAGCCGAGCGTGGGTCCCGGCGCACCAGCCTTCACGATGCGTTGGCCGAGGGCTTGGAGAATGACTTGAGATAGGCTTGGCTTGGCCCCCCATGAGCTTTGCTCACGTCAAGCAGCGCCTCCTAGCCGGCCGGCCGCTCGTCGTCGCCGCCGATACCAACGCGAGCCTGCGCGCGCGCGGTGTCGCCCTCGACTTGCCCGGTGCGCTCGGCCAGCTGCTCCGGGAACACCCCGAGGAGGTACGCGATCATTATCGCGTCGAGGTGAGCTGCCGAGCGGACGTGCTCGCCGCGCTGACCGGCGATACGACGCCGCGCGCCCTCGCCGAGGTCGGGATGGAGCACCGCGCGGCTCAGCTCACGGGACGCGCGGTCGAGCTCGCGCTCGATGCCGCCGAAGAGAGCGCAAAGCCCGTCGCCGTGGCCGGCATCCTCGGCTCCGACATGGTGAGCCCCGTCGCTGCAACACGCTTGCACGAGGAGCTCAGCGAGCACGCCGCCCGTCTCGCCGCGGCGGGTTGCGAGATGCTCATCGCGCGCGGCCAGGGCTCGCGCCTGAACTTGATGGCCGCCGTCGTCGCCGGCGCGCGCACCGAGCTCCCCACGTGGGCGGTCATCGAGCGGACGGGTGACACGTCGTCGGGCTCGGACCGAGAGCTTTTCCAGAGCCTGCACAGCGCGGGGGCGAGCGTCGTGCTGTTCGAGGTCTCGAGCGTGAAGCTCGGGCTCGACGAGCTCGCGAGCACCCGCGAGGCCCTGGAGGACGCGAATCTCATCGCGGGAATATTGCTCGCCTCGAGCGAAACGGCATTGCCCGGCTTTCCCGACCTCGACTGCTCGCCCGAGCAATGGGCCGACCACGCGCTCGACCTCGACGTGGGCGGCGCGCGCGTCATCGGCGGCGGCGCTGGAACGACCGAAAGTCACCTGAGAGCCCTTGCGCAGGCGCTCGGTTCGCTCCATCCGTCCATGCCAGCCCATCGATCCGACACCGTGGTCGACGAGGTGAAGCCGAACCCCCACGAGCCTTGAGGCATTCTTGAGTGAGGCAGCGTTGAATACGTCCGTTCCGGCGCCCGACGGCGAGCACCGACCCATCACCGATCTCGACGAGCTCACGGAGATCTTTCGCGGCGCCGAAAAACCGCCCGCCAAGTTTCGCATCGGGGCAGAGGCGGAAAAATTCGCGGTGGTCGAGCGCACCGGGGCACCGCTCGACTACGAGCACGGCGTCGTACGCGTATTTTCAGCGCTGGAGAAGCTCGGCTGGCACCCCGAGCGCGAGACGCCGCAAGGCCCCGTCGTCGCGCTCCAGCGCGGCTCCGCCTCGGTGACGCTCGAGCCGGGCGCGCAGCTCGAGCTCAGCGGCTCGGCGGTCGAGGACCTGCACGCCATCGAGCGCGAGTTCACCGATCACCTGCGCGACCTCGCCGGCGTCTCGCGCGATCTCGGTCTCGCGTGGCTGAGCGTCGGGTTCCACCCTCTCGCGCGCCAGGTGGAGCTGCCGTGGGTCCCCAAGATCCGCTACGGCATCATGAAGGAATACCTGCCGACCAAGGGTCGCGCCGCGCACGACATGATGCGCCGCACGGCGACGGTTCAAGCAAACTTCGACTTCTCGAGCGAAGAGGACGCGATGCGCAAGCTCATGGTCGCGCTCCGCCTGAGCCCGCTCATCCACGCCCTCACCGCCAACGCCCCCTTCAGCGAGCGCCGCGTGAGCCCCCTCCGCAGCGTGCGCGGCGACGTCTGGCTCCACATGGATCCCTCACGCTCCGGCCTCATCCCCCCGCTCTGGGAGAAGCAGCGACCGACGTACCGCGACTACGTCGACTGGGCGCTCGGCGCCGGCATGTTCCTCTTCAAGCGCGGCGACCGCGTGATCCAGAACACGGGCCAGAGCTTTCGCGGCTTTCTCGAGGGCGGCTTCCGCGGCGAGCGTGCGACCGTCAACGACTTCCGCCTCCATCTCCAGACGCTCTTCCCCGAAGCGCGCCTCAAGAACACCCTCGAAGTGCGTGCCTGCGACGCGCAATCCGGCGTGCTCACGCTGGCCGTCCCCGCTCTCTTCACGGGCCTCTTCTACGACGACAAAGCGCTCGACGAAGCCGAAGCCTTCTCCCAGGCCTTCGAGCTCGAAACGCTCGAAGCCGCCCGTCCCGCGCTCGTGAAGAACGCGCTCCGCGCGAGCATCGGCGCCGAACCCACGACGCACCTCGCCGTCCGCCTGCTCGAGATCGCGAGCGACGGCCTTGCGCGCCGCGCCCGCCTCGACGCCGAAGGCCGCGACGAACGCCGCTACCTCGAGCCCTTGGTCGCTCTCGCCATCCAAGGCCGCTGTCCCGCCGACATGCTCGTGCAGGGCCTTGCCGTGGGCCAGGAGCTTCCGGTTGCGGAGCTCGTCGCCCGCACCCGCCTCGAGCTGCCGCCGCCCGCCGCGTAACCTCGAACGACCGCACCGGTGACGTGGCGCGGACGACCGTTGGCGGCTGATGAATGGGACGTCACGTTGAGCTGCAGGCGGGCGGGCGCCCCGTGAGGCGCGGGCGATGGCGAGACCGCGCAGTGAAGTCGGAAGCGCCGCGTTGGCCACCGGCATGGTGGAGTGCAACGTCGCGGTCGTCGGACCACGTGGAAGCAAGGTCATGGCAAGCCACGCCGCGCGAGCGTGGTGGCGACGAGCTTGTCGGGCGGCGCGGTGCTCGACATCCGGGCTCCGCGCTCGCGGTAAGGGCGACGCAGCCCCATGGTTAACACCCGCCCGGATGTCCGAGCGGGTGGGCTTGGCATTGCTGGGGCGCGAGCTCGCGCAGCGCTTGCCGGATGACTTGCTCGAGGGAAG
>DASUGE010000083.1:0-4256 GCA_036274215.1 Polyangiaceae bacterium
GGGATCGTCATCCCGAGCGCTGCGCAGAGCAGGGGCAGAACCAGGTCCGCGTGGGCGTGAAACAAGCGATCGGTGAAGTTCGAGAGGTCGTCCGTCAGCACGCGCTCGAAAACGACCGCCGAGGTAAGGGCGAGCGCGGCGAAGGCCCGCAGCGCCGACACCCGCCGCCATTCGACCACGAGCGCTACGGCTGCCCACGCCACCAAACCGAAGGCGAGCGTCTGCCCGAGGTCGAAGGCGAGATGGAGAAAACGCACGTCGACGGCACCGGGACGCTGAGGCTCGGTGAGGATGACGCGGGCGTTGTCGAGCGCGACACCGACCCAGCCGAGCAGCGCCGCTAGCGCTGCCGAAATGCGGGGACCGCCGTCCAACGCAGCGACGCGCACGTTGCCGCCCTCAGTCGCGTTCACGCCCCTGCCTGAAGCTTCAGTGTCCCGAGGGCCGCGACGAGCTCTTTGCAGAAGCGCTGCAGGCGGGCGAACTCGGTCGGGCGCTTCGCGAGGGTGCGCTCGTCCATGTAGAGGCGCCGGGCGAGCTCGATTTGAATGGCGTGCACGCCGTCCCGCGGGCGGCCGTAGTGGCCCGTCGTGTAGCCACCGCGGTACGGCTCGTCGTGGCGCAGCTTGAAGCCCTCGCGCGCCGCGAGCTCCTCGACCAGCGCGATCACGGGCGCGCCGGCCGTGGAGCGCCCGCGCGTGCCCGGCACGATGTCCGCGCGCTCGATGCCCGCATCGTCGTGTCCGTCGCGCCCGCGGCTCGGCATCGAATGCGCACACAAGAGGATTGCGAAGCCGTGCCTTTTGCGACGCTCGTCGAGCAGGGCCGCGATGCGGTCGTGGTAGGGCCGATGGTAGAGCTCGACGCGACGCTGGTATTCGGCTTGCGAGACGGCGCCGAGCAAGGCCGGGCGGCCCTCCGTCGTGGTGCGCCAGACGAAGCCGTGCGGTGACGAGCGCGCGGTTCCGCCCTCGACCGCGAGAGCATCCACGTCGCTGTCCGCGCGATTCAGATCGCAGACGTAGCGGCTCATGCGCGCCGAAATGAGCGCCGCGCCGACGTCGGGGGCGTCGGCGTAGAGCTGGTCGACGTAAAGATCCGCGTCCGCGCCGAGGGCGCGAGCCGACGCGGCGAGCGTCGCAAGGGCCTGAGGGTCGAGCTCGAGCCCCGCGTGTGGCACTTCGACCAGCACGGGCGTGAGCGGGGCGCGTGGCTCGCTGACGGTGAAAGGCACGGCTTCTCGAGGGCATACCATGCGGACAAGCTCCGTGGCAGCGGTCGCGCTTTTCGCGAGGCCCGGGCATGTCGCCCCGGTTCTCGCTGGGAAAAGCGCCTGTCTTGACCTTCCTCCGCGATTTTTCCTACCCTCGTATCAAGGTGCGGAGACTAGGAGCCATGCTGCTCGTGGCGCTCGGAGCGGGGTGCTCCACGACGTCGACCATCAGTCGCCTGCGTGGCCCCGACGTCGAGGGCGACATCGTCGGCGGCTCCCCCGACGAGATCTTCGTCGAGAACGACAACGGCGGCACCTTTGCCCTTCGGCGGGACGACATCTCGGAGATCGATTACCCCGGGAACGTTCACGCCGTGGTGGGCGGCGTCGTGCTCGGGTACGGCGTGCTCAACATCGCCGCCGGCATGTCCGAGTGCTCGAAGACGTCGGACAACCAGGCGGCCACGTGCACGGGCGTCTTTCTCCCCGCGGCCATCGGCACCGCGATGATGATCTGGGGCATCGTCGTGAACCAGCAGCAGAAGTCGGCCGCTGCCGACACGTCCACGGAGCGCGCCGACTCGAGCTACCCGCGAGGAACGTCCGGACACCGCGCCCCGACCGAAGCTCCCGAACAGCCACCCCCGCCGCCGCCGCCACCCCCGGTCGCCGCCTCGGCCGAGCCTCCGCCCCCACCGGCGAGCGCAGCGCCCGCGCCGAGCGAAACGACGGCACCACTACCGCCCGCGCCTCCGCCAGCGGCGCCGCCTCCTGCGCCCCCGCCGCCGAAGCCAACCGCCGGAGCTCCCGCCCCGAGCCCGCCGCCGCCCCCCAAGCCGAGCACCCCGCCCGCGCCGCCCTCCAAGGGCTTTCCGGTCGAGCAATAAGCTCCGGCCGGCTCGCGAGCGAGCGCTACGCGCGGGGATGCGCGCGCCGGTGCGCGTCGCGCACGTGGTCGCGCGTCACGTGCGTGTAGATCTCGGTCGTCACGACGTGCGCGTGCCCGAGCAGCGTCTGCACGCTGCGCAGATCCGCGCCGCCACGCAGGAGATGCGTCGCGAAGGAGTGACGCAGCTGGTGCGGGTGAGCTCCGCCGCGCAACCCCGCGGCGCGCGCGTGCTGCCCGACGATTTTCCAGAAGCCTTGACGGGTGAGGGCGCCGCCGCGCGGTGAGCGGAAGACGAGCTTTTCGTTTCGTGGCTTGCCCTTCTTCGCGCTTTTCTTCGTGCGCTGCTCGCGCTCGGCGTCGTCCGCGTCGCGGGCGCGGAGGTATTCGTCGAGGTGCGCGAGCGCGACCTCGCCGAGCGGGACGAGCCGCCGCTTGCCGCCCTTGCCGAGCGCGGACACGACGCCGCGCTTCGTGTCGATGTCGCCGAGCTCGAGCCGCACGAGCTCGCTCACGCGCAGGCCCGCCGCGTACGTGACGCTCAGCATCGCGCGATCGCGTAAGCCGCGCAGCGTCGTCACGTCGGGCGTCTCGAGCAGGCGCACGAGCTCGGTCTCGCCGAGCGCGCGCGGCAAGCGCCGGCCCAGCCGCGGGCGCGCGGTGAGGGAAGTCGGATCGTGCTCGATCAGCCCCTCGCGCACGAGGAACTTGCAGAGCCCGCGCAGCGCCGAGAGGTGCCGGGCCGCCGAGCGCGCCCCAATCCCCTCGCGCGCCAGCACCGAGAGCCAGCTCGTCACCGTCCCGAGATCGAGCCCCGCGGGCGTCGTCACCGAGCGCTCCTCGGCGAAACGCGCAAGCTTCGCGAGATCGGTCGCGTACGCCGTGAGCGTGTTTTGCGACAGGGCGCGCTCGACCCGCAAATGATCGAGGTAGGCGTCGATCGCGCGGTCGAGCGACATTTGATGGCAGTGTACGACCCCGTCCGCATGCGGGGTAATTTCTGGTAAGAGCCCGTCTCCATGGCCCAGAAGAGCCCGTTCGAGAAGCTTCCCTCGGACCCGAACCTGCCCGAGATGGAGCGGGGCGTGCTCGGGCTCTGGAACGAGCTCGACGCGTTCCACGAGTCGAACCGCCGGCGCAAAGACCGCCCCGAGTTCGTCTTTTACGACGGTCCGCCCTTCGCGACCGGCACGCCGCACTACGGCCACCTGCTCGTCGGCACCATCAAAGACATCGTCCTCCGCTACTGGTCGATGCGCGGCTACAACATCGAGCGGCGCTTCGGCTGGGATTGCCACGGCCTCCCGATCGAGAACCTGGCCCAGGACGCGCTCGGCCTGAACGGCGCGCCGGACATTCGCGCGCGGGGCGTCTCGGAATTCAACGAGCAGTGCCGCTCCATGGTGCTCACCTACGTCGGCGAGTGGCGCGCCGTCGTCACGCGCATGGGGCGCTGGGTCGATTTCGACAACGACTACAAGACCATGGACCCCACGTTCATGGAGTCGGTGTGGTGGGTCTTCAAGCAGCTCTGGGACAAGGGGCGCATCTACCGCGCGCACCGCATCGTTCCCTACAGCTACAAGCTGTCGACGCCGCTCTCGAATCAAGAGGCGAGCGCCAACTACAAGGACGTCCAAGACCCCGCCATCACCGTGCGCTTCCGCGTGAAGGACGCCGAGGCGCGCTTCGGCGCCGGGCTGCCCGTCTTCCTCCTCGCGTGGACGACGACGCCCTGGACGCTGCCCGGCAATCTCGCGCTCTGCGTAGGACCGGAGATCGAATACCGGCTCGTCGAGGACACGAGGGCGGGCGCGCGCTACCTCCTCGCCGCCGAGCGCCTCGAGGCCTATTACAAGAGCGAGAGCGAGTACCGGACGCTCGCGACGCTCGCGGGCAAGGACCTGCTCGGCCTCGGCTACGAGCCGCTTTTCCCGTACTTTGCGGCGCAGCCGGGCGCGTTTCGCGTGCTCAATGACGCGTTCGTGTCGACCGGTGACGGCACGGGCATCGTGCACATGGCGCCCGCCTACGGCGAGGACGACTACCGGATCTGCCGGCGCGAGGGCATCGAGCTCGTCGACCCCCTCGACGCCGAGTGCCGCTTCACGGCGGCCGTCCCCGAGCACCAGGGCGAGCTCTGCAAGGACGCGGACA
>DASUGE010000084.1:0-7552 GCA_036274215.1 Polyangiaceae bacterium
CACCTACGAAGGGACGCACCAGATCCACACGCTGGTGCTCGGCAAAGCGCTCACCGGCGAAGACGCGTTCTGAGCATGGAAGCCTAGCGGGTCCCCGTGGTAGAAGCCGCCCCCATGCCGAACACGGGCGATCGGTGGCTCATCGAGCGGGCGAAGGCCGTGACGTCGCAGTACGGCGAAGACGGCATCATCGAAGCCGCACTCGAGCGGATGCCCGCACGGGACCGCTTTTGCGTGGAGTTCGGCGCGTGGGGCGGCAAAGACCTCAGCAACACCTGGAACCTGATTCGGAATCACGAATACGGCGCCGTCCTCATCGAGTGCGAGCCCGATCGCTTCGAAGAACTGAAGCGCGAGCACGCGGGGAACCAGGGCGTGCATCCCCTGCGCTCGCTGGTCGGCTTCGACGCCCACGACGGCCTCGACAGCGTGCTCGCCCCCACGCCCGCGCCCCTCGACTTCGACGTCCTCTCGATCGACATCGACGGCAACGACTATCACGTGTGGGACGCCACCCGGCGCTACCGCCCCAAGCTCGTCGTCATCGAATACAACCCCACGGTGCCGTGCGGTGTCGAGTTCGTCCAGGAGCGCAAGCACGGCGTCATGCAGGGCGCGAGCCTGGCCTCGCTCATCGAGCTTGCCCGGCAAAAGGACTACGAGCTCGTGGCGACCACGGTCGTGAACGCCTTTTTCGTCGACCGCAGCTACTTTCCCGCCTTCGGCATCAGCGACAACAGCGAGCTCAACCTGCGCCCCGACCAGCGCTGGGTCACGCATTTTTTCACGGGCTACGACGGCCGTACGTTCCTGCGCGGCGGAGGTCAGCTTCCGTGGCACGCGATGCCGCTCAGCCAGTCGCGCGCCCAACAGCTCCCCTGGTTTTTGCGCGATTGGTTTCAGAATTACGGGCCGGTGCGACGCACGGCGTGGCGGGTGATGCGGCGCTGGCGGTCGATGGTCGAGCGTCACCGCGCGGCGGGTTAGGCGCATTGCTCCTCGAACTGAGCGCGACGCGAGCGATCAGCGCGGCCTCGGGCAGACGGTGAGCACGTCGTCGCGCAACGGCGTTCGCGCCGCGCGAGGCGCTCGTTGGCGCGAACTCTGCCGCGCACGGGCCGGGCCGCGCGAGAATTGCGCGAATCGTGCGCTCCCGACGGCTGACGTCCGTCATCTTTGGGGCACGCTCCTTGCTGAGCCTACGGCATGCGATACGAGCAACTCCTTCAGCGAACGCCTTCACTCGCCGGCGCGGATCCCTCGACACTCTCGCGTCTGGCAGCGATGGCCACGACTCGCAGCTACGAGCGCGGAGCCGTCCTCTGGCGCGTGGGCGACGAGGCTCGCAACATGAACGTGGTCAAGGCCGGCCTCATCAAGGTGGTGCGCGTCGGCGCGACTGGCCGCCGAACCATGTGCGGGCTGTTTGGGCCACCCGAGTCGATTGGCGACGTCGTGCTGCTGAAGGGAGCGCCCTACCCCGCCGAAGCGATCGTCGCGACCGACACGGCGACGATGGTGACCATTCCTCGCGCGACGGTGCTCGCCTGCGTGGAGGGCTGTCCGCAGCTCGGCGTGTCGATCGCGTGCGCCATCCACACGAAGCTCCTCTCGCTCCACGATTCGATCGACGTCCTGAGCGCCGGCGCGGTCGAGGCACGCCTCGCCACGGCCCTGCTCAAGCTTTACGAGCAATTCGGCGATGATTTCGACGACGGCACCTCGTCCATTCCGGTCACGCTGGCTCGCAGGGAGCTCGCCGATCTCGTCTCGACGGCGGTCGAGACGGTCATTCGCGTCATGACGCGCTGGCAGCGCGAGGGCGTCGTCGCGACGGATCCGAACGGCTTCACCATCAAGAGCCACGAGGTCCTCCGCGCCGTCGCTGCACGCACCGCCGGGGACGGAAAGGAGGACGGCGTCCGCTTCGCGTCGAATCTCTGAGCTCAGGCGAGCGTTCGCGCGAGCTCTCCGAGCTCACCGATGCGGGCGAGCGCCCGCCGTCCCACCTCGATCTGCGCGCGAACCCGCGAAGGATCGAGGTCGGGATCGTCGTCGAGCTCGAGCGGCGCGCCGAACACGACCTGAATCGTGGAGCGGCGTCCCGTCACTGCCCGCCGTGCCTCCGCCAGGAACGAGTTACCGAGCCCCGCGACGAACACGGGAATCACGCTCGGGCGGGCGAGCAGCACCACGCGACCGAATCCTCCCTCCGGCGGCAAGAGCACGTTCGGATCGGCGTGCCGGCTGCGTGTCCCTTCCGGATGCATCCCGGCCAAAGTTCCCGGTCGCCTGAGCTCGGTGGCCAAGAAGTCGAGCCCGGCGCGCGTGACGCCGCGCTTCTCCGGCAAGCGGAAGACGGGCGGGTACATCGTGCAGCCGGTGCCGACGACGTTCAGGAACAGCCCCGCGAAGCTGTCGTACCAGAAGCTCGAGCGCACCGGAAAGTAGAGGCGGCTGCAAGCGCCGACGTGCGCGTACGCCACACGCGCCGCCACGAACAGGTCGAAGAACGAGCGATGATTGGGCGCCAAGAGCACGCCGCGGTCCGCCGGGAGCCGCAGCAGGTGCTCGGTACCGGAGACCACGAGGCGCTCGCGCGTGAGCAGATCCACGAGCGATTTCACGACGTGCGTGCTCCACGCATGCTGAAAGCGTCGCGCCCAGGGCGAGCGATTCAGGCCGCGCGCAAGCCCGAGCGTCGTCCGCTCCACGCGCGACAACGCCCCGACCTCGCGCTCGGACGCGGGAGCTCTGCTCAAAGCGCGCGTGCCTCACCCGAGAAGTCCTCGAGCAAGGCCATCAGCCGGCTCCGCGGCTCGAGAGGACGAGCCGTACCGCGTCGCCCACCGTCGTCACCTGGTCGGCTTCTGCATCCGAGACGGTGATCCCGAACTTGTCCTCGATCCCGAGCACGACGTCGACGAGGCGCGCGGAGTTGATGTGCAGCTCCTCCCGAATGCTGGTGGCCAGCGTGCACTTCGCGAGCGCTTCGGGCGCGCGGGTGAACGGTTTGAGGATCGCGATGACATCGGTGAGGATTTCTTGCTCGTTCATGACACTCCTTGTCGGTTCAACTCGTGAGGTTCTTGGGCTTCGCCGGAAAAGCTTCGGAAGACGACGCACGCGTTCACGTCTCCGAAGCCGAAGCTCGCTTTCGCGATCACGCGGAGCCGCGAAAGCTCGCGCGTCTCGCGAACGATCGCGTGCTCGTAAGGCAAGATCGCGGGGTGCACGTCCTCGCAGTTGCGAGAGCCGTGCAGGAAGCCGTGATGAAGCTCGAGCACGCAAGCGGCGGATTCGATGCCGCCTGCTGCGGCGAGCGTGTGACCGATCAACGACTTCGTGGCGTGGAGCAGGGGCATCTCGCGCGGCCCGAGCTCGAGCGCGGCGGCCCAGTTGCCGACCTCCAGCGGATCCGCGCGCGTCGCCGTGAGGTGACCGTTGATGGCATCGATGTCGCGAGGCACGATGCCGGCCAGGCGCACCGCGTCGCGGATGCAACGCCGTGCAGCGTTCGGATTCGGTGCGGTCATGCTGCCCCCCTGGCGGTGCCCCCCGCAGTTGACGGCGACTCCTGCGATCTCCGCGTAGATGCGGGCACCGCGCGCGAGCGCGCTCTCGAGCGACTCGAGGAGCAAGACGCCGGCACCGGCTCCGGGCACGAACCCGCCCGCGCTCGCGCTCATGGGTCGTGACGCGCGCTCCGGCGCGTCGTTGTGCGCTCGATTCATGACGCGCATCGCGTCGAACCCCGCCCAAACGTAGGGGCTGTGGCTCTCCGACCCGCCGGCGAGCATGCGTTCGGCCAAACCGTTCCGCACGCGCCAGAACGCGTTGGCGAGCGCCTCGGTGCCGGTCGCACACGCCGCCGAATTGGTCGAGACCTGGTTGCCGAGCGCGAGCAGCCCACCGATGCGAGCGCTGTTGCCACTCGCCATGATCTGCTCGACCATGTTGCTGCCGAGACGCGTGACGCGCCCCGCGTTGGTGCCGGGGACGAGCTCTTCGGCAATCGGATCCATGCCCGACAGGCCGGTGCCGATGATGGCGCCGGAGGCCCAGTCGACGTCGGCGCTGTCCGGCGCCGGACGCGCGAGCCCGCCGTCGGTCCAGGCATCGATGGCCGCGATCGACGCGTACGTGATGTTCGCGTCCATCGAGAAACGCTGCTCGGGGTCGAAATAGCGTTCCGCGAGCTCGGGGATCCCTTTCGGGATTCCGCCGACGCGACAGCCGAACCCGAGCTCGGCGAGGCGCGGCTGAAACGCGATGCCGCTCTTGCCCTCGCGCAGCGCTTGCGCGAAGGCCGCGGCGCCCACGGCGTTCGGGGCGACGACACCGAGCCCCGTCACGACGACCCGCCTCGCGCTCACGGAGTGGCTCCCGGTCGCAAGCAGCCGACGCCCGCCACGACGCCCTCGGCCGCCACGCGCCCGTCGCCCAAGAGCAGCCGGACCGCCGAGCGCAGCTTACCGCGGCGCCAGAGGACCCGCTCCGCTTCGACCCGCACGGTCTCTCCCGGCAGCACGGGGTGCGAGAATTCGAGGGAGCAGTCGCTGAACAGGGTCACGGTGCGCATAACCTCGGCCCGTGGCGCCGTGAGGCCGAGCAGGTGGATGCCGAGCGCGACGAGCCCGGTCTGGCACATCGTCTCGATCAGGATCACGCCGGGCGTCACCGGATTGCCTGGGAAATGGCCGGCGTAGAACGGCTCGCTCGGTCGAAAGGTGTATTCGCCGACAGCGCCGCTCTCCGACAACGCGACGAGCCGATCGAGGAAGCGAAACGGCGGCCGCTGCGGCATGAGCTCGAGGACATCCTCCGGTGTGAGCATCAGTGGTCCCCCCGCTCGAGGACACCGCCGCGAGCGTTCGCGGAGAGATGGGGGTAGTCCGGGTACGCGATGCCTCCGAAGGTTCCGACCTTGGCCCCGAGCACTCGATAGATCCGCTCGCCGTCCACCAGCACGTCGGCGTCGCCGATGGCTACGGACGCCCCCGACGCGGGCAAGGACGAGAAGCGCCGCACGCTGACCTCGTACCGAACCACGCGGTTGTGAGGGCGTATTTGGCCGAAAAACGTCACCTCGCCGCAGCCGAGCGCGCGGCCCGACCCGGCGGCGCCCGCGACGGCGCAGTAGAGTCCGAGGAGCTGCCACACGGCGTCGAGACCCAGGCAGCCCGGCTGCACCGGATCGTCGCGGAAGTGGCAATGGAAGAACCACGCAGCGAGCTCGATGTCCTGCTCGCCGACGATGCGCCCCTTGGCGCCGAGCCGCTCGAGCGCCACGACGCGGTCGAGCATGAGCATCGGCGGAGCGGGCAGCCGCACGAATTCCGACGGGGGATCGCTCACGAGGTTACCGCGGGACAGAGCGATCAGCTCCTCGCGCGCGAACGCCCGTTTTTGCACGAATTCCGCGTGATTCATCGTCTTGCCGCCTTGGTCCTTGGCTTCATCCGGAAATGTGCTCCCCACCGTCGACGCGAATCACCGCGCCGTTGATCCACGCGGCGTCCTCGCTCGCGAGGAAGCACACGACGCGCGCGACGTCCTCCGGCTGCGTGAGACGGCCGAGTGGATTGCGCCGCAGCGCTTTTTGGACAATCGCCTCGTGCCCGGGGATCCTGCGCAGGGCCGGCGTCTCGGCGACGCCCGCCTGGATGACGTTGGCGCGGATCCCGTGCGGTCCATACTCGACCGCAATCGAGCGCGTGATCGCCTCGAGCGAGGCTTTTGCCGCAGAGACTGCGGCGTAGCCGAACCAGGCGACCTGGCTGCCCTCGCTCGTCAGACCCACGACGCGCGCATCGGGTGCGAAGAGCTCCCGCGTGTAGAGGGCGCTCGTCCAGGTCGCGAGGCTCGTTCCCATCGCGGAGATCGTGTGCGTGAAGTCCTCCTCCTCGAGCACCGAGCCGCCGGCGGACACGAGCGGCTTGAGGTTCCCCCAGGCGATCGAGTGGAGCAGCAGGGTCACTCGCCCCTCGGGACCAAGCCTTTGCGCGAGCTCTCCGAGCACTCGCTCGCGGGTTTCTGGGGAAAGCGCGTCGGCATTGAACGACAGGAACCCGACGCCTTGGCGTCGAAGGGACTCGAAGCGAGCCTCGACCTCGTCCATCGCCGCACGCCGATCGCGGTGCAGGATGGCGAGGCTCATGCCCTGGGCCGCGAGGCGCTCCGCCGCCGCGAGGCCGAAGCCGCTCGAGCCGCCGAGGATCACCGCCCACTGTCGATTCGAGAAACGCATCGTTCGCGAAGATGACTAGCACCGGCAACTCCGTTCCGGAGGTCTCGAACCAGTCAGAACGTGTGTCGATATGATCGGTGTCAGTCGACCCCGTCGCGCGGTCGCTGATGGACGTCAGTGCACGCGACGACGCGAGGCGTACGGTGGGCATGGAGTCGGAGCGATGCGCCACAACGAGTGCAGATTGGTCGCGACGTTTTGGATGCTCGGTTTCGCCGCATTGGCTTTCGGCTGTAGTGGCGACGCGCTCGTGCCGCAGTCGAGCGGCGACGCAGGAGCGACTCCCGTGCAGGGCACCGGAGCGCGCTCGAGCGGAGCGGCCACTGCGGGTGAAGCTGCGCTTGGGGGCGGAGGGACGACGACCGTGATTGATCCATCCGCAGCCGCCGCGGCGCCGGCCGGCGGGAGCGGCAGTGCTGCGAGCGCTGGGTCGGGCTCGGATTCGGACGGGACCGCGGCCGCGGGCAACGAAACGTCAACGGGCGGGGTCGGAACGAGCGACGGAGCGCCGGGATTGGGAGGCGGGACGAATGACGGCACCGGCGCGGGCGGGAATACGGGAGACGGCGCGCGCGGCGGCGATACGGGCGACGGGGCACGGGGCGGCTCGACCGGCGACGGCGTGCGCGGCGGTGACACCGGCGACGGAGCGAAGGGCGGCGGCACCGGCGACGGCTGCATTCCCGTCTGCTTCCCGAGCGTGCTCGACAACGTCAACGTGATCGTGCTGAACGACGCGACGGCGGACGGCGCGGACGTCGAAGGACGGATGTACGTTGCGCACGATGCGAATTTTCCGAGCTACGCGATCGGGACGCGCATGACGCCCGATGCGGGACGGGCGGATCTGATCGTGGGCAACGATCTCTACTTCGGCGGTGGCGCGGTCCCGAACGGCAAGGTGAGCTATGCCGGCGTGCTCGAGCGCGGCGACGCCTCCACGCTGGGCGGGTACCACAACGAGTCACTCATCGACTTCGCGGCCGTCGAGCAGGAGATGACGGCGGACAGCGAGCGCCTCGCCGCGCTCACCCCGAACGGCACCGTTTCGACCGGCCTCGAGGTGTTTTTCACGGGCACGGATCCGACGCTGAACGTGTTCGAGGTCCAAGCCTCCGACCTCGCGACGATGACGAGCATGACCATCTCGGCGCCCGCGAGCTCGACGGTGGTCGTCAACATTCGCGGCGATACCGTGGGTCTCCACGATTTCGGCTTCCACCTCGTCGGCGTCGCCCGCGAGCACGTGGTTTACAACCTACCGGAAGCCACCAGTCTCGCCATGAGCGGCGTCGGCATCCA
>DASUGE010000085.1:0-9387 GCA_036274215.1 Polyangiaceae bacterium
GATAGCGCCGTCCGTGTAGCCGGACATGAAGAGCACCTTCAGATCCGGGCGCAAGGCGACGAGTGCCGTCGCGAGCTCCGGGCCGGTCATGCGCGGCATCACGACGTCGGTGACGAGCAGGTGGATGACGCCGGGGTACTCGCGAGCGATGCGCAAGGCTTCGTCGCCGCTGCTCGCCTCGAGCACGCGGTAGCCGCGCCGCGCGAGGATCGTCCGGGAAAGGGCGCGAACGGAGTCGAGATCCTCGACGAGCAGGATCGTCTCCTCGCCGCCCGGCGCCGTGCGGGGCTTCGTCGTGGGGACCGGCTCTGGACGCTCGCTGCTCCGCGGGAAGTACGTCTTGAACGTCGTGCCGCGGCCGGGCTCGCTGTACACGCTGATGTGTCCGCCGCTCTGGCGGACGATGCCGAACACCGTCGTGAGCCCGAAGCCGGTGCCGTGGCCCTCCTTCTTGGTGGTGAAGAACGGCTCGAAGATGCGCTCGAGCACCTCGGGCTCCATGCCGACACCCGTATCGGCGACGGCCAGCAGCACGTAGGGCCCCGCGACGACCCCCGGATTGCCTGCGGCATAGCTCGCGTCGAGCGTCACGTTCGCCGTCTCCATCGTGAGCTTGCCGCCGTGCGGCATGCTGTCGCGCGCGTTCACGGCGAGGTTCAGCACCACTTGCTCGATCTGTCCCTGGTCCACCTTGACCGCGCCGAGCGGATCGCTCTGCACCAAGTTGAGGTCGACCTGCTCGCCCAGCAGCCGCGCGAGCATGCTGCGCATGCCGCCGAGCACGGCGTTCAAGTCGAGTAGCTGCGGCTTCAGGACCTGTTTCCTGCTGAAGGTGAGGAGCTGTGAGGTGAGCTTTCTGGCGCGCTCCGCCGCCATCAGCACCTCCTCGAGATCCTGACGGATCGGATCCTCCGCGGGCAGCGCGTTTCGCGCGAGATCGGCATAGCCGAGGATCACCGACAGTATGTTGTTGAAGTCGTGGGCGATCCCGCCAGCGAGGTTGCCGATGGCCTCCATCTTCTGCGACTGCCGCAGGCGATCCTCGAAGCGCGCCCGCTCCTTCGCGCGGAAGGCGAGATCGTCGAGCAGGAGGTTCACGGTGATCGCGAGCTGCGTCGCGCCGTCCTCCATGTCGGGCTGCGCGGGGAGCGGCACGCGCGCGTCGTGGTCGCCCGCCGCGGCGGCGCGCATCACGCCGAAGACCGCGTCGAACGTGGGGGCAGCCGCCATGCTGCGCCCGTTCAGTCGTCCGTGAGGTACGTGTAGCTGCGCAGCGACTCTTCGTAGTGCTGCATGAGGGTGCGCATCTGCTCGTTCGTGATGCGACCCTGGCTCACGGCGCGCTCGGCCTGGCGGCGCACGCCCTCCACCATGTTTTCCGGCTGGTATTCCACGTAGCGGAGCACCTCCGCCACGCTGTCGCCCTTGATGACGTGGCCGATCTGGTAGCCCGTCTCCGTGAGCTCCACGTGCACGGCGTTCGTGTCGCCGAACAGGTTGTGGAGGTCGCCGAGGATTTCCTGATACGCGCCGTTCAGGAACATGCCGAGGAAGTAATTCTCGTTCTCCTTCAGCGTGTGCACGGCGAGCGTGCTCTTCACGTCTTCCACGTCGATGAAGTGGTCGATCATGCCGTCGGAGTCGCACGTGAGGTCGGCGAGCGTGGCCGAGACCGTCGGCTCTTCGTCGAGGCGGTGGATGGGCATGATCGGGAAGAGGTGATCGATGGCCCAGATGTCCGGCGCGGACTGGAAGAGCGAGAAGTTGCAGTAGTAGATCGCGCTCAGGTTCTTATCGAGGTGCTGGAGCTCCTCCGGCACGAACTTCAAGCGGCGGAGGGTCTGGTGGATCTTCTCGCAGCAGTTCCAGAACAGGCGCTCGACCTGCGCGCGCTCGCGCAGCGAGAGGTAGCCGTACTTGAAGAGGCTCTGTGCCTCCTCCTTCGCCTGGCTCGCGTCGTGGTAGCTCTCCTGCACGTTCTTCGGCTGGATGCCGCCGTAGGTTTCGAAGAGCTCCTTCAGCAGGCGATGCGCCTCCGGCCGCGGCTCGAGCGGCTCGCCGAAGCGGACGTGGCTGCGACCGACGACCTCGAGCACGAGCACCGAGTGATGCGCGGCGATGGCGCGCCCGCTCTCGCTCACGATGGTGGGGACCGGGAGGTCCGCCTTGTTGCACGCCGCCTGGATGTGGGAGACCACGTCCGCCGCGTACTCCTCGAGCTGGTAGTTCTTCGAAGCGTGAAAGTCGGTCTTCGAGCCGTCGTAATCGACGGCGAGGCCGCCGCCCACGTCGAGGAAGCCCATCTTCGCGCCCATCTTCGCGAGCTCGACGTAGATGTTCGACGCCTCCTGCATCGCGTTCTTGATCGGGATGATGCTCGAGATCTGGCTGCCGATGTGGAAGTGGAGGAGCTGCAGGCAGTCGAGCATGCCGCGCTCGGCGAGGCGGTCGACGACTTCCACCGTCTCGCTCGTCGTGAGGCCGAACTTCGCGCGGTCGCCCGCCGAGTCCGCCCAGCGTCCCACGCCGCGCGTCGTGAGCTTGGCGCGCACGCCGAGGATCGGCTTGATGCCCACCTTCTCCGAGGCGCGAAACACGAGGTCGAGCTCTTCGAGTCGCTCGAGCACGATGATGACCGTCTTGTCGAACTTCTGCGCGACGAGCGCGGTCTCGATGTACTTCTGGTCCTTGTAGCCGTTGCAAATGATGAGGCCGCCCACGTCGTTCATCACGGAGAGGGCGATCAAAAGCTCGGGCTTGCTGCCCGCTTCGAGGCCGAAGTTCCACGCGCGGCCGAAGTGGACGATCTCCTCCACGAGGTGCCGCTGCTGGTTCACCTTGACGGGGTACACTCCGCGGTAGGTGCCGGGGTACTCGTATTCCGTGATCGCTTTGCCGAACGCTTCGTTCAGGCGCTTGATGCGATCGCCGACGATGTCGGAGAAGCGAATCAGGAGCGGTAGCTCGAGGCCGCGCGCGCGAAGCTCGAGTGTGAGCTCGTGCAGGTTGATGCACTGCGCGCGGTCGGGGTTGGGCTTCACCTCCACCTGGCCGCGCGCGTTCACCTGGAAGTACGGAGAGCCCCAGCCCGTGATCTGATAGCGCTGCGCGCTCCGCTCCGGCGACCAACCCGCGGGTTGATCGGGAGCGGTGCTCGGTGCGCGTCGAGAGACGTCGAGTGCTGCGTCCATAGCCGAGGCCATGAGTTTGCCGCCGTGAATCGTCAAAGCTGTTTCGGTCCTGCTAAGTGTTCGCGTCGGTGTGTCGGTACGAACGGCCGTCGGGGTGAAAGCTCGAGGCCACTATAGCGGATCTAGAGCGGGGCGCGACGCCGTTCCGCGGCTCGCTCCGCTCGCTCCCTGGAAGCGGTCGCGCCCGCGCGCCGCCCCATGCCGGGACGCCGGGACCGCCGTGGCGGGGCTAGGTGGGGGGCCACCACACGTGTGGGAACGCGTCGCGCCGCCAGAGCGCGAGAAAATCCATGCTGAACGCGACGGTGATGTGCACGAGGAACCCGGCGTAGATGCTGCGCGTGCGCATCGAGAGGGAGCCGAGCACGATCCCCGCGACGATGGCGCCGTTCGTCTCGAGGTAAGGCTTGCCGTAGTGGATCATGCAGTAGGGCGTCGCCATGGCGAAGATGGCGGCGGAGCCCATGGTGCGGCGGAGTGCCCCAAGCATGAAACCCCTGAAAAATAGCTCCAGGGCGAAGAACTGGGCCCCGTACATGGCTTCCCACATCAAGAGGTCGGAGAGGCTGCGGGAGCTATTTTTGTAGAACGGGTAATAGGTGCCGAAGTCGGGCTGACGCGCCACGAGCAGCATCGCCGGAATCACGACGGCCAGGCACAGGCCGTAAATCCAGATGTGGCCGAGGAACCCCCGCCCGCGCAGGCCCATGTCGAGCAAGCTGTCTTTGGGGAAGAGCAGCTTCCAGAGCGGGAACGGGATGAAGACGTAGCCGAGGATGCGGGAAGCCGCCCACCACGCGTAGCTATAGAGCTCGTCGTACTGAACGGTCTTGAGCCACGGGTGCCCGTGCGCCTCGAGCTCCCGGAGCCAGGGCCTCAGGATGCCGTCGTAGACGAGCCGCCCGCCGTAGTACTCCTGCAGGGTGAGCACGACGGCCACGATCACGAAGCACGCCGCCGGTCGGTAGTCGGGGCGGTCCGTCGCGAGGCTTTTCATCTCGGCCGCCTCGGCGTCGAGCGCGCGCCAGGTGTCGCGGAAGAACCACCACACGAGCGGCGCGAGGCACGCGAGCACGGGCACCGGTACGAACGCCTTAACGGGCGTAAACGCGAGGATCGACTCGAAGTACGATGGCTCCGCCAGCCGCGTCAGCGGGAGCGCGGGCAGCGCGGGAGCCACGGGGGCAAGCATTCGGGGCCGAGCCTACACGAGCGTCAGGCGGGAATGAGGCTCGGTGCGCGCTTCAGGCGGGCGAGGGTGCGCGCCTTGCCGAGCACGACCATCACCTCGAACAGGGGCGGGCTCGCCGAACGTCCCGTGAGCGCCACGCGCGCCGGCTGAGCTACGTCCTTCACGGCCAGGCCGCGTGCTTCGCACCATTGCCGTGCTTGCGCCTCGAGCGCCGCTGCGTCCCAGGGCTCGAGCCCCTCGAGCGTGGCCGAGAGCTCCACGAGGCGCGCGGCCGCTTCGGGACCGAGCAGCTTCTCGCGAGCCTTCGGGTCCACTTCCGGGACGTCCCGAAAGTAGAAGTCGAGGTCGGATGCCGCGTCCTTGTAGGTGCGCGCTCGCTCGCGGACGCCGGGGATCGCCGCGGTGAGCTCGGCGTCGCTGGGGGAGGCGAGGCCACGCTCGGCGAGGAACGGGCGCACATTTTTTGCGTAGTCGGCGAGCGGGGTGAGCTCCGGCCGCTTGAGATGCTCGAAGGCCACGTCGGCGAACTTCTTTTCGTCGAACTTGCCGTCGCTCTTGTTCACGTGGTCCCAGCCGAACTTCTGGACCAGCTCGTCGCGGCTGAAGATCTCCTGGTCGCCCGACGACCAGCCGAAGCGCACGATGTAGTTGAGGACGCCGGCAGGCGGGTAGCCGCGCTCGCGATACTCATCGACCGAGACGGAAGCGTGGCGCTTGCTGAGCTTCTCGCCCTTGGGCGAGAGCATCATCGGAAGGTGCGCGAATTCCGGCGGTTCCCAGCCGAACGCGCGATAGAGCAGCACCTGCTGCGGCGTATTTCCGATGTGATCGCGGCCACGCACGACGAGCGTGATGTCCATCAAGTGGTCGTCGATGGTCGCCGCGAGGTTGTAGAGCGGGTAGCCGTCCGTGCGAACGAGCACGAAATCCTGCTGCGCCTTGTTCGGCGTCGTGATCGGGCCGAAGACCTTGTCGACGAAATCGGTGCTGCCCTCCTGCGGCGACTTGAAGCGCACGACGAACGGCAGGTCGGGTTGGTCCTTCCGGTAGCGGCAGGTGCCGGGATAGACGAACTGCGCTTTCGGGTTCCGCGCCTTCAGCTCTTCACGAGCGCGGTCGAGCTCTTCCTTCGTGCAGTAGCAGCGATAGGCGTGGCCCGTGCCGATGAGCCGCTCGGTGTGCTCGCGGTAGACGGCCTTGCGTTCGCTCTGGAAGTACGAGCCGTACTTCTCCGGGCCGCCCACCTCGGGGCCTTCATCCCAGTCGATGCCGAGCCAGCGCATCGCGTCGAGGATCGCCTTCACGCTGTCGAGGCTCGAGCGCTCCTGATCGGTGTCCTCGACGCGCAGCACGAACAGGCCGCCCTGGTTCCTTGCCCAGAGCCAGTTGAAGAGTGCGGTGCGCGCACCGCCGATGTGAAGGTATCCGCTGGGTGATGGTGCGAAGCGCAGGCGCGGCTTCATGGCGCGGCCGCGTACCACCGGCCCTCGCGAGCGTCATCCCAAGTGCGCGCCGCGGCTGCTTTCAGCCTGGCTGGAAGGTTGCCGGGAAGCCTTTTCACCGCAGGGTTTGCGGCGCCCGAGGCTGACTGCTAGAAGCGGCAACCCCAAAACGGCCCGTTCGGCCGAGGAATACCATGAGCAAGTCGCCGTTCGCCTCCGTCAAGGAGCGCTTCGAGAACAAAGAGAAGCTTATCGCCGCCGTCCAGAAGCTCGCAACCAAGGAGCTTTGGGTCGAGCGCGTGAATAAAACAAAGGGTCTCGGCAAGGTTTCGAACGCCAAGCTCCTGCGCCTGCACGACGTGCTGACGCGCGCCAAGGAGGGCTTCGGCTCGCGCGAGAAGCTCATCGGCTCGATCGTCGAGCTCGCGAAGCGCACCAAGGACAAGGGCTACGCCGCGAGCCTCGAAGGCTACCCGCTTCCGCGCCTGCTCGATCTGCACGGCTCGCTCGCGCGCGCCGACAAGCGCGCGAAGAAGGCGCCCGCGAAGTCCGCGCCGAAGGCGAAGAAGGCCGCTGCTCCGAAGGCCGAGAAGGCCGCTGCCGCTCCGAAGGCCGCTGCTGCCCCGAAGGCCGCTGCCGCTGCGAAGGAGCCGAAGAAGGCAGCAGCGAAGAAGCCCGCGAGCAAGTAGCGGTTCGCCGCGTGTTCGAAGGTCGCGCGCTGCCGTCGTGGCAGCGCGCGCGGGCGCGCCTAGCTGAGGCCTTTTTCGGCCACGAAGCGGTTCGTGAACACGGCGCTCTTCTCGTACGAGCGCTGGAGATCCGAGATCATGCGCTGCTCGAGCATGCCGCCGACGAGCATCACCCGCGCGGCGACCGTGCCCGCGACGATGCGCCTGCATTTCTGCTCGCCCATCGGCTCCGTTCGAAACGAGAACTCGATGGCGACGCGATCGCCGAGGCTGTTTGGCCTCACGCGCGCGTCGTAGCAATGCTTCGAACGCTCGAACACGCCACGCTCTTCGTAGCCGACGCCGTTGCCGAGCGCGGCTTTGAGCGGGCCAGGTAAATCCGGAGCCGGCGGCACCGCGCGCACCAAACGGACCACGCGCTCACCCTCGTGCTTCTGTTCGAGCTCGTTCCATTCGGAGAAATGGAGCTCCTCGAAGAAGAGCCGGCGATTGTACTCGGCGTCGAAGAACACCTTTTCCCAGAACGTTGTCTGGTTGCAGTCGAAGACGTGCTCCAAGCGGAAGGCAGGCATGCCGGGCGGACTCTAGCCGCGTCCCGACACTCCCGCGAGTCCTAGGCTTTGCCCGCAAAAAAGCGCTACCATCCGGCCGATGCAGGACGCGGCCGTCGCTCGCGAGCCGGCGGGAGCGGCCCCCCGCCGCTTGCCCGGCTGGTCCGCCCAGACGCTCATCGTCCTGCGGAAGGACTTGATGATCGAGGCCCGTACGGGCGAGGTCGTCGTCACGAGCGGTTTTTTTGCGGTGCTAGTGGTCGTGCTCGCGTCCTTGTCGCTGTTCGGGGGGCCCGCGAGCGCTCGGCTCGTCGCCTCAGGCGTCATCTGGCTGTCCGTGACGTTTGCGGCGGTGCTCGCGCTCGGCAAGAGCTGGCAGCGCGAGCGGGAGGAGGGCGCGCTCGACGGCCTGATCGTGGCGCCGCTCAGCCGGAGCGCGCTGTTCGTCGGCAAGCTGCTCGGCATCCTCACGTTCTTGCTGCTCATCAGCGCCGTCGTGATCCCGCTCACGGCGCTCTTCTTCTCGCTCGATCTCGGACGCTACGGCTTAGGGCTCGCGCTGATCGCCCTCGTGGCGCTGCCGGGCGTGGCCGCGGCGGGCACGCTATTCGGCGCGATGACGGTCCGCACCGGAGCGCGCGACCTCTTGCTCGCGATCGTCTTGTTCCCGCTCGTGTCGCCGACGCTGCTCGCCGCCGTCGCTGGCACGCGCGAGCTCTTCACGGGCGCCCCGCTCTCCGAGCTCGGCGACTACTTCCGCCTCATGGGCGTCTTCGACGTCGTGTTCACGGCGGGCGGCGTGGGCCTGTTCGGTACGCTAGTCGAGAGGTGACGGTGTCTTCCCCCGCCCTCGCCATCTTTGGCGGCAGCTTCGATCCGCCGCACGTCGCGCACCTGCTCGTCGCGAACTATGTGCTCGCGCTCGGCGAGGTTGGGAGAGTGCTCGTCGTGCCGACGTTCGAGCACCCGTTCGGCAAGCCGCTGTCGCCGTTCGAGGAGCGGCTCGAGCTGTGCCGGCGGTGTTTCGACGGACAGCCGGGCGTCGAGGTTTCGGACATCGAGGCCGAGCTGTCACGGCCGAGCTACACGGTGCGGCTCCTCGAACGGCTTATTGCCGAGCAGCCCGAGCGCCCGCTCCGGCTCATCATCGGGAGCGACGTGCTCGCCGAAACCGGTGCCTGGCACGACTTCCCCCGCGTCGAGACGCTGGCCCCGCCGCTCGTTCTCACGCGCGCCGGCCACGAACGCCCTGGGCTCGGTCCCGCAGTGCTCCCCGACGTCTCGTCGACCCGGGTCCGCGAGCTCGCGTGGCTCGTGCCGCGGCGAGTGCTCGAGCACATCGCCGCGGCGAACCTTTACGCCGCTTAGCGGTTCTTGCGGCGACGGCGCATCAGCGTCACGAGCGCACCGGCCGCAACGAGCGCCAGCGTGCCGTGGCTATTGCCGCGCGGGACGGAGCAGCCGCAGCCGCTGTCGTCGTCGCTGCTTCCGCCGGAGCCGCCCGAGTGCTTCGCACCGGAGCCCCCGGTCGAGGCTCCCGCCTTGCCACCGTTGCCGCCGGAGCCGGCCTTGCCTGCGCCCGACGTGCCGCCCGTGCCGCCCGTGCCGGCTCCGCCGTTCGCGGTCGTGCCTGCCGTGCCTGCGTTACCGCTGCCGGCCGTGGTTCCCGCGGTTCCGGCGGCGTCCGTGCCCGCCGTGCCGCCACCCGAGGTGCCGGCCATCTCCGTGCCGGCCATGCCACCGCGGCCGCCCCGTCCTCCGATGCCACCCTGGCTCGCACCCGCTTCGCCGCCGACGGCGCCGTCACCGCCGAGGCCGTTGTCGCCGCCGAGACCGTCGTCGCCGGCCATGCCGGTATCGCCCGCCTGGCCGTTCGAGACGCAGGTGCCGTTGTTGCAGGTGCCGCCCGGACAGATCGTTCCGGTGAGCCGCTTGCACTCGTTCGCGGTGTTCGGTGCGCCGCAGCACACCGTACCGTCGCACTGCTCGACGGTCGTGCGGACGATGTCGTCGCCGCACACGGCTTGCGTGCATGCATTCGTGCAGGCGTCGGTGTTGACGGTGTTGCCGTCGTCGCACTCTTCGGCGCCGGCGGCGACGCCGTCACCACAGCCGTTCTGCGGCGTGAGGACGATGTCGTCGATGCCCATCGAGTCGCCGTCGCCGGACATCGTGTCGCTGCCGGTCCAGCGCAGGTAGAAGTTGCCGTTGACCGGGATCGTGACGGTGATGAGCTTGGTCTTCTGAAACGAGTCCCAGCTCAGGCTCGTGTCGACGGCGCCGTTGGTCGACTGCGAGAGCTGCAAGTCGACCCACGTCGCG